>JAPUFN010000017.1 GCA_027293665.1 Gammaproteobacteria bacterium
ACCGATTCTGCCGCCTTTGCCGGGTCGATGAAGGCGGTGGCAAGCCAGCCATCGCCGCGCTCGCCGACGCGTTGCAGCGCGCGTTGCGAGTTGCCGCCGATCCAGATCGCTAGAACTGCGCCTTGCGGTGGCGTCGGTTCAAGGGCCATCGCGTGCGAGCTGTAGTATTCGCCCTGAAATTCAACGCAGCTTTCACCCCAGTAAGCGCGTATGAGATCGATCGCCTCGTCCATCCGCCGGCCGCGATTGATGAAAGATTCTTCCAATGCGTCGTATTCGGCTTGCTGCCAGCCAACACCGACCCCCAGCCGCACCCGGCCCCCGGAGAGCGTATCCAGGGTGCTGATCTGCTTGGCCACGAGCACCGGCTGGCGCTGCGGCAGCACGAGCACCTCGGTGCCGAGGCCGATTCTGCTGGTGACCGCAGCCACATACGACAGCACGACGATGGCCTCCATGATGGGCATCTGCGGGGGATAGATCGGTGCTGCGCGATCCTCGGTGGGATAGCCCATCACCACATGGTCGAACATGTCCAGCTGGTCGTAACCGATGTCTTCGATTGCTTTGGCAAGCCGCATCACACCCTGCGGTCCCTCGCGATAGGCCACGCTCGGAAACTCAACACTCAACTTCATAACCCGTCCATCCCTTTCCTTCTATTTCTCTGTATCAATGAGTTCGTCATCTGTGGCGCTAACATAACTGCTCTGGCAGTTCAGGTAAAAAGTCTTTAGCCTGCGCGCTTCGCAAGCGACCACCATTGAGTATGTCCGCCGTCCAACCGATCCGCCCTGCCGCCACCGTGATTATCGTTCGCGAAGCGGCGGTCAGTTTCGAGATTTTCATGCTACGCCGCACCAGCAAGGCATCCTTTGCCAGCGGCATGTACGTTTTTCCCGGTGGTCGGGTGGACGGTGATGATCATCTGCACAAGTACGACGCACACCGAACTGGCCCCTCCGCGGCACAACTGCTGCAACAATCGGCGTTGGGTCTGGAATGGCGCGGCTACTGGATTGCAGGGATTCGTGAGAGCTTCGAAGAAGCGGGATTGCTGTTGGCCTACACGACTGACGGCGATCTGCTCAGCTATGACGACGCAAACCGTGAGCGCTTTGAGGCGTATCGACATCCATTGCACGCGGGTGAAACGAGCATGATCGAAATCTGTGAACAGGAAAGCCTGAGCCTGGCTGTTGATCGCATTCATTTCGTGAATCGGTTTGTTACGCCTTTAGGGCGACCGAGACGATTTGATACGCGTTTCTTCCTGGCGGAGGCGCCTCCGGGGCAAACCGGCGGCCACGACGACAAAGAAACGGTAGACAGCATCTGGATCTCGCCACAGGAGGCGCTGGTGCGCAACGCAGCGAAGGAATTCGATTTGATGAACGTCACGCGAATCCAGCTGGAGATGCTGGCTCGCCACGAATCCAGGGCTGTGGTCGTGGACTGGGCCGGGAAGAAACAAGCTTTCCCGGTGCATCGTCCGGTCGTGCCCGTCGATCTATAGGGTTGCTTCAGTCAGTTACCACTTTATCTCGCGACTACTGATTGACCTGTGAGGCTGTTACAAACGGCCGGTTTTCTCCATGATGGTGGCCGGACTGGGAATCGACGAAGGCACTTGGATCCAATAAGTTATACCTCGGAGCTGAAACGTGAAGGCAAGCTTTCCGTGCGGCTCAAGATCGCGCAGGGGCTGGGTGCGCTGCCGGACTCATTAAAAGATTACGCGTTTAAAGCTTTTCTACTGTTGTACTACGACCGCGTGCTTGGCATGCCTTCCTCGTGGGCGGCGGGTGCGTTGTTTATCGCGCTGGTGGTAGACGCGATATCTGATCCACTTGTGGGTTCGTTGTCCGATAATTTCCGTTCAAAGTTTGGCCGCCGGCATCCTTTCATGTTTGCCGCGGCACTGCCTTTGGGTTTCGCGATCTTTCTGCTCTTTTCTCCGCCAGCCAGCCTCGATGAGGTTGGCCTCTTTTTCTGGTTGCTCACGTTTACAATATCTACCAGGGTCGCAATGACGTTTTTCTATGTCCCCTGGAGTGCTCTCTTCGCTGAATTCACCGAGGACTATGTCGAGCGCAGCGTTCTTGCTTCTTATCGGATGCTGGTGGTTTTCGTCGGATTACTGATATTCGTTTTTGCCGTTTACTCAGAGGTCTTCGCAAGTAATGAGGCGTATCCGGAGGGGCAACTCAACCCCGATGCTTATCCCAGGTTCGCAATGGTGCTGGGGATATGCCTGGCTCTTCCGGCATTTTTGACCACCTGGTTCACTCGCAACGAAGTGCCGTATCTGTTGCAGCCGGTGGAACCAACGCGATTTTCCGTTGCCCAGACCCTGCGTGAGGTTCGCCTGGCATTAAGCAATCGAAACTTTCGTGTCCTTTTTTTATGCGTGCTCTTTACCTTCATTCTCGGCGGAACCAGTGGCGCGTTTGAGATATACATGCGTACCTATTTCTGGGGGTTGGCGAGCGAGGATTTACGTTGGTTTGCGTTGTCTGCGATCGGTGCGATCGCGGTGCTCGTACTGATTCCACCATTGCAGAAACGCTTTGATAAAAAGAATCTGCTGGTTGGTGCTCTATTCCTGCTGCTGTTCGATGGGATGTTCTTAGTCTGTATGCGATTCGTCGATGTGCTCCCGGACAATGGTGACCCGCGACTGTTGTGGTTGCTGGTGGGTAATGGAGTTCTGCGGGGCGCCCTTCTTGGCATATTGCTCGTAATGTTCGTCTCGATGCTGGCGGATCTACTCGACAAGCAGGAATTGGATACTGGTCGCCGCCAGGAAGGTATTTTCATGTCGTCGATTTCTTTTTCCGCCAAGGCGACGAGCGGGTTTGGGTTATTGCTCGCCGGTGTGTTGCTCGAGTACGTGATCAGGTTTCCGCAGGGTAGCGCTGGTGTCTCACCGGCCGATCTCGATGCTCAGACCGTGTTCCGTCTCGGGCTGATGGACGGCATCGTGGTTCCGCTTTTCTATATCATCCCTTTTACTTTCCTTGCGCGCGGTTATGACCTCACCCGGCAGGATCACGAGGAAGTACAACGGAAATTGACGCTGGTTCGAGTAAATCGAGGAGCAGCTCAGTCTGGCGGAGCCTCCTAGGTTATGCATAATCCCCGTATACGTTAACAACCGGGGAAAACCGTGTCAGATATTCAAAACGCATACGAGGCGCTGTCAGCGCGCATTGGTGAAGAGCGCGCGCCGACGCAGTGGTTTGAAGTCACGCAGGATCGCATCAATGATTTCGCCGATGTGACATTGGATCATCAGTGGATTCACATCGATGAAGAAAAAGCGAAGGCAGGCCCCTTTGGGACACCCATTGCCCATGGCCAGCTGACGCTGTCGATCATGAGCCACCTGCCACGCGAAGCGAGTGAAGAGAACGTCGGACTGCCGCAACTGCCGGGTCAGAAGCTCACGATCAACTACGGGTTCGATCGCATTCGTTTCCCGACACCAGTGCCCGTTGGCTCAATGATCCGCACCACGAGCACTCTCAAGCGGGTGGAAATAAAAGGCGAGATGATCGAAACAATGAACGAAGTCGTGCTCGAAGTTCAGGGATCTGAAAAACCGGCGGTCGTGGCTGAAAGTCTGGCCAGGTTGGTTTTCTGATGGATGCAGTTTCGCTGTTCGATCTCACCGGCAAAATAGCGGTGCTCACCGGGGCATCCAAAGGCATCGGCAAAGCTCTGGCTGAAGGACTTGCGCTTGCCGGTGCCAAGGTGGTGATTTCAAGCCGCAAGGAAGACGTGTGTCAGGCGACAGCTGCTGGGATAAATGAACTGTGCGGCGAGGATCGCGCGATCGCGGTTGCCTGTAACGTTGGTTACAAAGAGCAACTGCAGAACCTCGTGGACGAGACTCACAAGCAACTCGGCAGCATCGATATTCTGATCGGTAACGCCGGGGTAAACCCATTTTTCGGTCCTTCGTCGGAAATCCCTGACGAAGCGTTCGACAAAACCATGAACAGCAACGTGAAGTCCAATCACTGGCTGTGCCACATGGTTCTACCCGAGATGGTCGAGAAACGCGATGGTACGATCATCATCACCTCTTCCAACGGCGGATTTCTGCCATCGACACATCTGGGCGCCTACGCGATATCCAAAGCGGCGGATCTTGCGCTCGTACGTAATCTCGCGGCTGAATATGGTCCGCACAACATTCGCGTGAACGCGCTTTGTCCGGGGCTTTTCAAAACCGATTTTTCCGCGGCACTCTGGCAGGATGCCGCGGGTAACGAAATACCAGCCGATGGCATTGTACTCCGGCGCTTTGGTGAACCTGAAGAACTGCGGGGCGTAGCGGTGTTTCTTGCTTCCCGCGCTGCAAGCTACATGACCGGACAGGCCCTCATCATCGATGGCGGTCATGTGATGGTGCGATAACGGTGAACTGTTGATGGAAATCCGGCCTTACGACAAAAAGCGGGATCTTAGAAATGCCGAGAGAATCTGGCATGAAATCGGCTGGGTGGAAACTCCGCAGCAGGCAAGCCACCTCAAGGATTTTCTCAGTACCGGCAGTTGCCTGACAGGGTGCTTGAACGGTGGCGCAGAGTGTCTGGTGCACACAGTGCCGGGTTCCATCCGGTATCTCGAGGAGGAACTGAAACTGTGTGTGGTCACAGCGGTCACGACCAGTCGAATTGCCCGCAGGCAGGGATTTGCGCAGAAAATTACCGCGTTGCAACTGGCCGAAGCTGCACTCGAAGGCGCCGAAGTGGCGGCACTCGGCATATTCGATCAGGGTTTTTACGACAAGGTTGGCTTCGGTACCGGCAGCTACGAACACACCTTCAAATTCGATCCGGCGACTCTGCTCGTCGATCGTGAATTTGGCGTGCCTACACGCCTGGACAAAGGTGACTGGAAAGACATGCACGCGGCAATGATCTCGCGCCTGCGCGGCCACGGTGGCTGTAACCTGGATCCACCGATTCTCATGAAAGCCGAAGCCGGATTTGCTGAAAACGGTTTCGGGCTGGGTTACTACACCGGTGATGAGCTGACGCATTTCTTCTGGTGTGACGGGAAAGGTGAGCATGGCCCTTATGTCATTGTGATGATCGCGTACCGGAATAAGGATCAGCTTCTGGAGCTGCTGGCTTTGATAAAATCGCTTGCGGATCAGGTATCTTCGGTGGAGATGAACGAACCACAGCATCTGCAGCTGCAGTCGCTCCTGCGCGAGCCGTTTCGCACCCGCCGTAACACCAAGAACTCCGAACATGCCAACCGTCATCACACGGCTGCCTGGTGGCAGATTCGAATCCTCAATCTGGCTGAATGCCTTGCGCGCCATCACTGGGCCGGAGATGCTTTTGCGTTCAACCTCAGGTTGAGCGATCCGATCGAGCGACACCTGCCGGATAACAACTGGCAGGGTGTGGGCGGCGACTACGTCGTAAAAATTGGTGCAACCTCCGGCCTGGAAAAAGGTCTGCAAACCGGATTGCCTGAGCTGACCGCGAGCGTGAATGCTTTTTCACGACTCTTTTTCGGCGTGGTCAGCGCAACCGGCTTAAGTTACACAGATCACTTTGAGCTCGAGGCGCCACTGATGGCGCAACTGGATGCAGCCTTCTGCCTGCCCACTCCGAGAACGACATGGAACTTCTAGTCAAGCACCTGGTAGTCGATGACATTCCGGTGGAACTGCGGCGTAACAAGCGCCGGAAAACACGAATGGGTCTGGCCTTTGATCCCGCGGGTACGGTGATAGTCGATGCGCCGATGGATGCCTCGGACAGCGAGGTTTGTGCAGTCATCCACGAACATGCCCGCTGGCTGCGCCATCGGCTGGCGAAAATCCGCTCCGAGGCGGCATGCGTGGCGCTGCCGCGACACGAAAGTGGCGAGCTCGTGCAGTATCTCGGCAACGCCTTTGAGCTTCTCGTGAGCGCCGGTGGCCAGTCGGTCTCACTCACACACCGTGATCCGCAGTTGGACCTGTTCGAGAGCGTGCAGGGCATTCGTGGCAGATTGACGATCACCCATCCGGAACCCACCGCGGAAAACGTTCGTGGTCTCCTCAATGGCTGGTACACGCGGATGGCACGTGAAATCCTGGGTGAGCGTCTGGCGTACTGGCGCCATCTACCGTGGCTCGACGGGGAAAGTCCGCCGTGGCGCATCCGTTTTATGCGCAGCCAGTGGGGCAGTTGCAGCGCAGCCGGTAAGATTGCGCTGAATACCCATCTGATCAAGACGCCGGGCCGGTTGATCGACTACGTCGTGCTGCATGAACTGTGTCATCTGCGGCACCACAATCATGGCAGGCGATTTTATGGGCTGTTGACCAAATACATGTCCGACTGGTCGGCTCGCAGCACCGAGCTTGATCGTTTTCTGCCAGTCCTGCTGCACGAATGACCACGACGGACTCAACAGCCGCCACACCATCATTGGGCGACCTGGGCTGGTCGGGTTTCTTCCAGCAGCAGCTGACTCTCGAAGAGCTCGAAATTTGCCGGCCGGGGCGGGTGTTCGCCGTGCAACGCACCGGTCTGACCTTACAACTTGAGGGTGCTGAGCTGGCAGCGCCGCTGGGTGGGCGCTGGTTCCAACTGCCGGTCGAGGAACGGCCGACCATTGGCGACTGGGTGCTTGTCGATATTGCGAAACAAAGCATTCACAGACTGCTCGAGCGCAAGAGTCTGCTTAAACGGATGAGCGTATCGCGACCCGGGGATCTGCAGCTCATCGCCGCAAACGTCGACACCATGTTCCTCGTGAGTTCCTGTAACGAAGAATTCAATCTCTCCCGCATGGAGCGGTATCTGACTCTAGCGCTGGATGCCGGGGTGCAAGGTGTCGTTGTGCTCACCAAAGCGGATCTGACGGACGAATCTGAATCGTTCGTTGAGCAGACCCGGACGTTGCGCAGCGATCTGGTGATCGAACTGGTGAACGCGCTGGATAGTGATTCGTTAGATGGATTGCGTGCCTGGTGTCAACCGGGTCACACGATCTCGCTGCTCGGTTCTTCCGGCGTGGGTAAATCCACGTTGATCAACTCGCTGGCCGGAGATCTCGTGCAACTGACGAGAGATATTCGCGACAATGATTCGAAGGGGCGCCATACGACGACCCACCGCTCACTGCACCTGATCCCGGGAGGTGCCTTGCTGCTCGACTCTCCGGGCATGCGCGAGCTTGCGATCGCCGACGCTGAAAGCGGTGTGTTGAGCCTGTTCGATGACATTGAGGCCCTGGCACGCGAGTGCAAATTTACCGATTGTGCGCATGAGTCAGAACCCGGCTGCCGCATCAGGATTGCGCTGGAAGATGGCTCAGTCGATGAGCGCCGGTTGGAGAACTATCGCAAGCTGAAGCGCGAAGAGATCCACAATACCGAAACCGTCGCCCAGCGACATAGCCGCAACCGGCAGTTTTCCAAGCGAGTAAAACAGGTCATCGAATCCTCGCACAAACATCGAGATTGACTCGCCGGAAGCGTTGACTTCGGGCACACTCCGCAGCCTGATTTTTCGATTCAAAACGAATTTATGCAAAAGGATGCATTCTTGGCCAATTTGATCGCCCCCGACGTGCGCCGACAGCCGGTATCGGTAACACGGAAGATGTC
The DNA here is from genome assembly GCA_027293665.1 of Gammaproteobacteria bacterium. Lineage (GTDB taxonomy): Bacteria > Pseudomonadota > Gammaproteobacteria > Pseudomonadales > Azotimanducaceae > SZUA-309. Next base: position 7,628 of record JAPUFN010000017.1, read on the forward strand.
CGCGTCGCTGCCCGGTCTGCGCAAACTCGCGCAGGATAAAGGCCTGAAAATTCACCATCTCGGCGCGGGGTATCCGCACCCGGAGGTGTCGGACCCGCGCGAGTTTCTCGATGCTCAGCAAGCTTACCTGGAGCAGATGACGGCTAACGAGGGATTGAACGATCCTCTGGCATTGCCTGAGCACACGCGCGAGGAGTTCGCCTACGGCGACACGCTCGGGCCGATGCGCACGCGGCAGATTTTCTCGCGGATTTATGGCCGCGACTGGCAGACCCGGATGAAGCCGGAACTGCTCGTGCCAACTGTGGGAGCGACTGGTGGCATCAGTCTTGTCTGCTCAATTTTCGAAAATTCGGGCACGCCTTTAGCCTACATCACCGATGCGCCGACCTACGCAGGATTCATGGCCCGTGCGGGTCTGTGTCAACACGCGGCGATCTACAGTGTGGAAATGGATGATGAAGGACCGCGCCCGGAGGTGTTTAAAAACCAGATTCGTGCTGCGCGAGAAGCAGGCCGATTTGTACCGTTCTATTACACGATTCCCGACGGCCACAATCCTGCGGGTTTTTCCTTCAGTGCTCACCGGCGTGAAGCAATTCTGAATATTGCACGAGATGAAGGCATCCTCATCGTAGAGGATGCACCCTATTTATATATAAACTTCGCCGAACAGGCTGACCGGGTCATGCCGTTCCTGTCTCTGGATCCGGCGCAGACGGTGCACCTGTTCACGGGCTCAAAAATCGGGTTTCCGGGTCCGCGGGTTGCATTCCTGTATTCCGAAGCGGAGCTCGAGATCGCCGAGGGTGCCACTGCGACCTTGGCGGAGCTTGCTCTCGTGCAATCGAGCGCGGACATCCTGTTTCATAACCCGGCCGCGTTTCGCGGGTTCGAGGCATTGCTGCACGAACGTAAGTGTGCCGACGAACCCTTTACTGAACGCAATTCATTATGGTCGGTCGCCGAAGGTAAACTCGAGGTGTATCGGGAAAACCGTGCCATCATGTTGCGTGGGTTCGACAAAGAACTGGGTGCGCACAAAGATCTCTTTCACTGGACGGTGCCTGCTGCCGGATTCTTTTCGGTATTCACTTTCTTAGGCGGTGGCGTGCGCACCGACGATGACTTCATTCAGGCGATGGTGGCAGACTACGGCCTGGTGGTAATTCCGATGTATGACTTCTATCCGCCGGATGCTCGTGTACGAAATCCCGTTGCCGGCTACGATCAGCTGCGAATATCATTCTGCTTCAGCGAGAGCACGGGTGAGCAACGGCGTAAAGATCTCACTGAAGCGATCGATGTGTTCTGCAACGCGGTCAAACAGATCGCCGGAATCTCCGGGAACTAGAGTTTCCTCCGATTTGCCGAGATTATGTTCGTGTTGAAGCCGAGAACGTGCATGTCGCCGAGGTAGCGCGCGTGTTCGATTTTGATACACCGGTCGACGACGACGTCCAATCCAGCCGCTTCGGCAATACGAATTCCTTCTTCGCTGATCACGCCAAACTGCAGCCACAGCGCTTTTGCGCCGATCGCCACCGCCTGCTCCGCAATCTCCGGAACGGCAGCGGGATCGCGGAAGACGTCAACGATGTCCACCGGGTCGGGGATGTCCAGCAGGCTCGGATAACTCTGCTTACCGAAAATTGAATTCTCGCGCGGATTGACTGGCACGATGTCGTAGCTGTGGCGTTTTAGATAGAAGCCGACGAAGTTACTGGGTCGCAGTTCATTACTCGATAGACCGACGATTGCAACGCGTGACATGGCGAGCAGGTTTTGTATGACGTGCGGCTTCTGATAGTCCGTGAGGTTCATCGTGATTCAATCCTCCACACGTTCAAGTCCGCGCGCTGCCGCGGCCTCCAGCCCCTGCGCCAGATCCCAGATGAGATCGTCGGAATCTTCTATTCCGACTGACAGCCGAATGGTGCCGGGTCCGATCCCCGCGGCAGTGAGTTCGGGTTCGCTCAGCTGCCTGTGTGTGGTGCTGGCTGGATGGATCACGAGGCTTTTTGCATCACCGACATTGGCGAGATGGGAAAACAGGGTTAGAGACTCTATGAAAGCCAGGCCCGCTGCACGGCCACCGACGATATCAAAACAAAATACTGCGCCCGGCCCTTTCGGTAGATATTTGTCGACCAGTGCCAGGTAAGGGCTCGATCGCAGCCCAGGATAGCTCACGCGGTCGACCTGCTGGTGGTTGCTGAGAAATTCTGCGACAGCGCGGGCATTGCTTACGTGTTGTTTCATTCGCAGGGGCAATGTTTCCAGTCCCTGTGCAATGAGGAAGGCGTTGAAAGGACTCAAGGCCGCGCCGAGGTCGCGCAGGGTCTCGGCACGCAGTTTCATCAGGAAACCGAACGTGCCGAATGTTTCATGAAAGGCGAGGCCGTGGTACGCAGGCGATGGTTCGGCAATGACTGGAAAACGACCGTTCGACCAGTCGAATTCGCCGCTCTCGATGACCGCACCGGCGATGCTGGTGCCGTGGCCACCGAGGAATTTCGTGGCTGAGTAGACCACGATGTCAGCACCCCATTCGAGAGGCCGATTGAGATAGGGCGTGGCGAAAGTGTTGTCGACCATCAGAGGCGTTGCGTGAGCATGCGCGATGTCGGCGACTGCTTGAATATCGAGTACGTTGCCGCCAGGATTGCCGATAGTTTCTGCAAAGAGGAGTTTGGTGTTTTCACGCAGCGCGCCACGCCAGGCATCGAGATTGTCGGGATCGACGAAGTCCAATTCAACAGATAGTTTTCGGAACAGGTGCTTCAATTGGGTGACGCTGCCACCATAGAGGGCGGCTGAGGCAATTACGTGATCGCCTGGATTGAGCATGGTAAAAAATGTCGCGGACTGGGCTGCGAGGCCGCTGGCAAAGGCGACAGCTCCCACCCCACCATCCAGATTGGCCAGACGTTCTTCGAACGCAGCCACGGTTGGATTCATGATTCGTGAGTAAGTGTTGCCGTATTCCTGCAGATTGAAATAGGCCGCCGCGGACTCAGAGTTTTCGAACACGTAGCTCGTTGTCTGAAATATCGGCAATGCGCGCGCGCCGGTAGCAGGGTCGGGTCTGCTACCAGCGTGCACCGAACGGGTATGAAAACCGAAGGATTTCTCCTGTGTCGTGATCGTTGATTTGTCGCCCATGTTGCCTCCTGCATCGATGGTGGACTGCATGGCATTCGTTGACAATGCCCCAGTGTATTATGCAGGGCTACCGTTGTTGAACGGACCCACATCTGCGAATAACCAGGAGTATTCGTGCGCAAAAGTTACAAGCGGATCGCCGTCAGCGGCCTGGTCGTGGTACTGGTTGCTGGTTATTGGATGTATCAGCGCTTCGGCACAGCTTCCATACAAGTCAGCACCGCACCGACGGGGGCGATGGTTCGTCTGGACGGCCAGCGGCTCGGCGAGACACCACTCGTGGTTACTGTGGATGCCGGTCGCCACCTGCTGGTGATCGAGCACAGTTACTTCGCGCCGTTGGAAGAATCGATATCGCTGAGTCGAGGGGATCACCTGACGCGTCACTTCGATCTTTCAGTCAGCGAGGGCACGCTGAGCCTGTTGTCCAATCCTCATGGTGCCTGGGTGGAAGTTGATGGTACGCGCCTGCCGCGACCGACACCGACTGTGCTGACAACGTCTGCAGGTAAAAAAATCGTCCGGATGGGCTTGCCCGAGCGTTTTCCAGTAGAGCAGGAAGTGATGCTTGCCAGCGGTGCGCGAGTGGAGGTGAATCTCAACCTGAACATCGATCCGCATGGCAGCCTGACGGTTGCGGCCCGGCCGCGAGGAGCGACAATCGAACTGCCATTGACTGACGTTAAATACGAACCTGGGGTGCGGGTGCCGATCGGTGAACACCTGATCCGCGTCAGCCACACCGGCTACGCCGCCCGGGAGATCCGCTACAAAGTGCGTTATGGAGACAATCTGACACAGGTCAACCTGGAACGGCTGTTCGGCAAGCTCATCGTGCGGGTGCAGCCTGATGAAGCAGAGATTCAGGTGAGTTATTTGCTGGAAGGCACGCACAGACTGCGAAGCGTTTATCGCGAGGCGATGAGCGTCCCGGTGGGACCTGTCGAAGTTAGAGCGCGAGCGATCGGTCATCGTACCGCGTTCGCCAACTTTCATCTCGGCGAACGTGGCTACACGGTACGACTGCGACTGTCGCCGATGGTCGTCGTCACGGGTGAACGTTTTCGCGATCGCCTGAAAAGTGGTGGTGACTCACCCGAGATGATCGTGATCCCAGCCGGTACATTCACGATGGGTGATGCGAACGGATTTGCCAGCGAGCAACCCGAGCGCGAAGTCAGCCTGACGCAGCCCTTCGCGCTTTCGGTGAACGAAGTCACCATTGCGGAATTCGAGAAATACATCCAGGAGCAAAAGGCGGAGTTATCTTACCGCCTGAACGAGGCGCTGAAGAGTGAGCCGGTGCGCTATATCACCTGGGAAGAAGCGCAAGACTATGTCGACTGGCTGAGTGAGCAGACCGGTGAGAAATATCGATTGCCGAGTGAAGCAGAGTGGGAATATGCGGCCCGTGCGGGAGCCCGAGGGAGCTATTTTTTCGGTGAAGATGAACTGCAGCTATGTGAATTTGCAAATGTAGCCGATCGCACCACGAGAGAGATTTTTCGCCTCTGGGATATTGTCGCCTGTACCGATGGTTACCGAAAAATTGCGCCCGTAGGTATGTTGGCTGCGAATCCATTCGGTCTGTATGACATTTATGGCAATGTGTCTGAATGGGTAGCGGAATGCGGCATGCCGACGTATGAGTCTGCGCCGACCGATGGTTCCGTCGCCCAAGGTTACAACTGCGATACGCATGGTCACCGGGGTGGTTCGTGGGACTCTCAGGCGGCAGAGATGCGTTCAGCGAATCGCCACACTGGCCATGGAGCGGGTGACGACAGGGGAATCCGGCTGCTCAGAGAATTGTGAGTGAGGATTGCATGGTTGCCCGCCGCTGCCGCGACGAACAAACCGCATTCTTCTCACATGTGTGCAGGAATCATCTCCGCCAGGCCTGGATAGTATTCCGGTGAGCGGATGCCAAATTCCGCACGAACTTCGTCGATGGGCCGCTCGAGCAACGCTTCCCAGTCGGCGGCGGGTAGCCAGGCAGCACGGCGACCAGAGCGGTAGCCATAGCCCAGTGCGCGGAAAACGCGACCACCAACCACGCGTGCATACTTCAATGCACCGGCAATTGCGATAACCGCGATGCCGGGGCTGAGCGTTTGCGCAAAGGTAAAACCGAGCAGGCAGAGCTCGCCGATACCGTCACGCCCGTAGCCGGTGAGCACGTGCCATAAATCATGGGAGTCGCGCAAGCGCCTGGAGTAGCGGGTGAAATCCGGATTGTCGAATGTGTTGCCGGACTCGCTGGCTTCAATCAGACCATCGGCAGAAAGATTCTCGCGCTCCACGAAGTCGAGATACGCACGTCCCAGTGACCCGGGTCGCAGTTGCCGCAGGGCGTCACGGTCCTGCAGACGCTCGACGAGATCGCGTTCCTCGGCAAGGATGGCGCGGCCAGATTGGGTCGCGCTGAAACGGTTGAAAGCCCGCAACAGGGATTTACCGGTCAGAGAGCTTACGATGATGAACACCTGACTGGTGTCTTCTTTATTACGCAGCAGGCGGCGTAGCGCACGCCAGGCGGTCAGGGGTTGCAGGGTTGTGTAAGGGTTGCTCATAGTGGCACAGTTGGTTATCAACAATGGTGTCGATATAATATCCTTATCTACATTAATGTCAATAGTGGATTTCAGG
>JAPUFN010000170.1 GCA_027293665.1 Gammaproteobacteria bacterium
ACACGGATCATTCTTATGACCAGATTCCAGCACTGGGTTCCATGCTCTATGCGCTGGAGATCCCCGCAGTCGGTGGTGACACGTTGTTTGCCAGCATGTATGCAGCCTATGACGCCTTGTCCGACGGGATGAAAAAAATGCTTCGCGGGTTGAACGCCGTGCATTCATCAAGGCACGTTTTCGGCGCAAAAGCCGATCGGCCGTCTGATCTCAGCAGGCGTCTGGGCAATCCTGAGCTTGCCACCCAGGACGCCATTCACCCGGTCGTCATCCAACACCCCCGCAGTGGACGCCCGGCACTGTACGTGAACCCGGGATTTACAGTGTCCTTCGAAGGATGGACTGCCCAGGAGAGTGCCCCCCTGCTGCAGTTTCTCTACCAGCATGCCGCGCGGCCGGAATTCACCTATCGCTTCCACTGGCAGCCCGGCTCGCTTGCCTTCTGGGACAATCGTTGCACCTGGCACAATGCCATCAATGACTATCATGGTGAACGACGATTGTTGCATCGGATCACGCTCGATGGCGAAGCGCTGGCAGCCTGACTTGTCTGGAAGCCATGCCCGGGTTGGACTGATTGAAGGAAAATAGGGTGTTCGAAAAATCTCTGGTCGCGTACGTTGACCCCTGGTCCGTTGCCGCTGGTCAGACTCTGGCGGTGAAAGTCAGCAGTAGTATCACGGGCGATTATCTGGCCGAACTGGTAGAGCTTATCTGCGGTGACAATCGGCCACACGGTACGGGATTTCGCGAGCGTCTCATCGAGGCCGATTTCGCCGGGAGTTATCCGAGTCGCGAGCAGGTGCTGCGAACAGGCTCCTATGCGGTAATACCCGGCTTGCCGGGTGCCGACCGGTTTAGTTTTTGCCTGTATTTCTACCCGACGACCCCCGCCACTCATCCACAGTCGATCGCCGCTGGTGGTGGCCTGTTGCTCGACATCATCGACGGCGTGATTGGCGTCGGCTTGGAGGGGAGCGAACGGTTGGTGGTACCGATGACGCTACATCAATCGCGCTGGCACAAGGTGCTGGTGACGTATACCGGCAGTGAAGCCGGCGAGGCTGCGTTGTTGCAACTGTCCGTGGCGTCGATTGCTGGCGGTATCGGCGAATCGGACCGACACTGGAGGACTGCGGAGGTGCCGCTCGTGCAGTCGTCGCTGGTGGCTGGAGATTGGTTGCTTGCTGCCAGTATCGAAGACGATCAGGTCACAGCGGCGTTCAATGGCCGGATTGAAGCACCCCGATTGATTGGTGATGTTATCGACACAGCGACAGCCGACACGTTGCTTGCAGCGAGCGTGCCGGAGCATGCGAATCTGCTGGGTGCGTGGGACTTCGCGCTTGCCATGGGAACCGATCAGCTGAGAGACGTTTGCGGCGAGCATCACGGCACGACGCTGCAGATGCCCACCCGCGCGGTGAAAGGCGCGCGCTGGGACGGTTCCGTGCAGCGATGGCAGGATGATCCCGCGCAGTATGGGGCGATTCATTTTCATGAAGACGATCTCGCGGATGCGGGCTGGATGACGGACTTCGAATGGCAGATTCCAGCGGATCTCCCCAGTGGCGTGTATGCCGTAAAACTCACGCAGGGGAAGAGCGAGGATTACGTGCCGTTCTTTGTCAGGCCCGGGCCAGGCCAGAAAACGGCGCGGATCGTCTATCTTGCCGCCACGGCGACTTACCTTGCCTACGCAAACGAGCGGCTTGGATTCACCGGTGGAATATTCGGTGCACCTGAGCCGAAGAATGCCAGTCAGGCGTACCTGCTCGAACATCCGGAAGTCGGTTATTCGCTTTATGAATATCATTCAGACGGCAGTGGTGTGCATTACTCCTCACGCCTGCGGCCGATTCTCAATATGAAACCGAAAACGACGACCTGGTCATTCAATGCGGACACGAATCTGACTAACTGGCTGCATCAGACGGGCGAACCGTTCGATGTAGTCACCGACGAAGATCTCCATCGCGAAGGCGAAAAACTGCTTGCACCTTATGCCGTTGTTATCACAGGCACGCACCCGGAGTATTACTCCACGGCCATGCTCGATGGTGTATCGAACTGGCTGAACACGGGTGGGCGTCTGATGTATATGGGTGGCAACGGGTTTTACTGGCGCATTGCCTACCATCCTGAAAATCCGGCAATTATAGAAGTACGGCGGGCGGAAGACGGAACCCGCGCCTGGATTGCCGAGCCCGGCGAGTACTACCACGCCTTCAACGGTGAATATGGCGGCTTGTGGCGCCGGCTGGGCCGGCCGCCCAACCAGTTGACGGGTATCGGCTTCGCGGCACAGGGCTTTGATGGTGGGACGTACTATCGTCTCGCCGCTGGAGCGCTTGATGAAAGGGTTGCCTTCATCATGGCCGGAGTTGAGCAATCTGATGTGATTGGCAACTACGGTTCGCAAGGCGGTGGTGCGGCGGGGGAGGAGATTGATCGACTCGATTTCGCGCTTGGCTCACCGCGTCACGCACTGTGCATCGCTTCGTCGGAAAATCATCGTCCCGGCATGTTGCGCGTCAAGGAAGAATTTCACATGACGAATCCGCAACTGCAGGATCGCCACGTGCGCGCGGACATGGTGTTTTTCGAGACACCATCAGGCGGTGCGGTGTTCAGTACCGGCTCAATTTCCTACGCCGGGGCAATTGCGCACAACGCCTTCGACAATGATATCGCACGAATGACGAACAATGTCCTGCAGCGGTTCCTCGACACAACACGGTTTGAGTACCCGAGCGACTAGCAGCGTGGGGCGCATTAAACGCTGCGCTTTCGCAACAGGCTGTCAGTCGGTTAACTCCTGGAGATCTTGAAACTGCTCGAGCGCTTCCGCGTTTGCCAGGGCGGAGGTGTTTTTGACCGGTCGACCGTGGATGGTGTCGCGAACTGCCAGCTCGACAATTTTGCCGCTCCGGGTGCGTGGGATGTCGGAGACTTCGAGAATCTTTGCAGGTACGTGTCGTGGTGAGGCGTTCTCTCTGATGCGTTGCCTGATGTCGAGCATGACTTTTTCATCCAGCGAAAACCCTTCCTGCATGACCACGAACAGGATCACGCGCGTATCGCCATCCCATTCCTGGCCGACACAAATCGACTCGAGGACTGCATCGATCTGTTCGACCTGGCGGTAGATTTCGGCGGTGCCGATTCTGACACCGCCGGGATTTAGAACCGCATCGCTCCGGCCGTGTATTACGAAACCACCGTGCTCAGTGATCTCGGCAAAGTCACCGTGTGCCCAGACTCCGTTGAAACGATGGAAGTAGGCGTCGAGAAATTTCTCGTTGTCAGCATCCTTCCAGAATCCGATGGGACAGGATGGAAAGGCCAGCGTGCACACGAGTTCTCCCTTTTCGCGCTTTACGGAATGTCCGGCCTCGTCGAAGACATCGACGGCCATCCCCAGTCCTGCGCACTGTATTTCGCCCGCCCAAACGGGTGCCATAGGGTTGCCCAGCACAAAACAGGAAATCAGATCGGTGCCACCGGACATCGATGCGAGATGCAGGTCGGGTTTGATATGCCGGTAGACGAAGCGGAAGCCTTCCTGCGCCAGCGGTGAACCGGTGGAGAGCAGGCAACGCATGTTCTCGAGATTGTGCGTCTTGCGAGGCTCGAGGCCCGCTTTTTCTATGGCGGAAAGATATTTAGCGCTCACCCCGAAGATGGTCACCCGTTCGCGCTCGACAATATCCAGCAACGCCTGTGGACCCGGATGAAAAGGTGAGCCATCAAACAGGACGACAGTCGCGCCACTCGCCAGTGAACTCACCAGCCAGTTCCACATCATCCAACCACACGTGGTGAAAAAGAAAATTGTATCGTCACGCTTGAGGTCGACGTGCAGCTGATGTTCTTTCAGATGTTGTATGAGCGTGCCACCAATGCCATGGACAATGCATTTTGGTTTACCGGTCGTACCGGAGGAATACATGATGTAGAGAGGGTCATCGAAAGCGCGTTGTTCGAAATCGAGCGTGGTTGTGGGTTGTTGGAGGATGCTGCTGAAGCGGATACTTTCTGCCGTGTCGGGAAACCTGTTATCGCGAAGTCCATCCACCCAGATTACCTGGTTGATCGATGGTACTTGCGCGGTGATTTCGTTGACGTTGTCGATGATAGAGATTTCTTTGCCGTTGTAGGTGTAGCCGTTACAAGCGAATAGAATTTTCGGCTCGATCTGGCCAAACCGATCCAGCGCGCCAGCGACGCCAAAATCCGGTGAACAGGACGACCAGACAGCGCCGAGGCTGGTGGTCGCCAGCATGGCGATTACGGTTTCGGCGATATTCGGTAGCCAGCCGACGACTCGGTCGGCGGGGCCGATGCCCTTGGATTTGAGGTGGCCGGCGACCGCAGCTGTCTGGGCAAACAATTCTGCAAAGGTCAGTTCCCGACGCTCGCCGGTTTCGAGAATGCAGATGAGTGCCGTTCGATCATCGCGAAAGCGCAGGAGGTTCTCTGCAAAGTTCAGGCGTGCGTTCGGGAACCAGCGGGCGCCCGGAAAAAGCTGCAAGTCGGCAACAGTCTGCGCGGGAGACTGGCTGGCCTGAATCCGAGTGAAGTCCCAGACCAACTGCCAGAATGCTGCGGGCTGATTGATCGACCAGCGGTGGAGATCTTCATATTCGCTCAGGTCGTGGCCACTGAGTGTCGTGGCGGCGCTGCTAAAACGGGCCAGCTGGGTCGCGGCAGCGGTTTCCCGCGACGGTCGCCAGGCGGGTTCGTCGCGCGTGCCACGATTCGTTGTGGTCATGAATTTTCCGGATGCTGGATTCCGCTGCTAATTCTGCTAGAGGGAGGCACAGATGTGTCCGCCGTCCACGACCAGGATTGAACCGTTCATGTATTTCGACGCTTCACTGGCAAGCAGCAGGAGCGGGCCGTCGAGATCGTCAAACTCGCCAAACCGCCGCAGCGGAATGCGATTCATGAACTCCGGGGCCTGTTCACTTTCTAAAAGCAGGCGACTGACGTCCGTCAGAATATAGCCGGGTGCCAGCGCATTGACCCGGATGCCATACCTCGGTGCCTCCAGCGCCAGTACTTCAGTCATACGCGTCAAGCCGCCTTTGGATACTGCGTAGGGAAACTGACCTTTGATTGTGCGAGTGTCGGTAATAGATGAAACGTTGATGATGTTGCCCGATGACTGTTTGTTCGCAACCACGCGCTCCGTGTAGAACCTCGCCATCAGCCAGGCGCTTTTCAGATTTGTGTCTATGACCGAATCCCAGTCGTCCTCGTCGATCATCATGTAGGTCTTTGCGCCGGCTTCGATACCGGCGTTGTTCACGAGGACGTCGATGGGACCAAAGGCAGATTCTGCGGCGGCAAGGAACGATTTCATGCTGTCGGTATCACGGACGTCGAGCGAAGCACACATCGCACTGCCGCCGTTGCCGTTGATCTCGTCGACGCGTGCCTGGAGTTTGTCCTGGCGTCGCGCACCCAGTGACACTTTTGCGCCGGCTGCGGCCAGGACTCCGGCAAAGTGGTGGCCGAAGCCGGATGAGGCGCCGGTCACTACGGCGTGTTTGTTTTCCAGATTGAATAAATCCACGAGGTCTCCCCACAACGTGACACGACAGATGGCATCCTAACCAGTCCGCGGGGTCCAGACCAGCCAGTGATGAAGCGGGGTGTGCCACAGCGAGTGTGGCGGGTGGCGGTTAGCTCGGCGTACTCATGGCGGGAGAACTGTGCGGGTCCCCCGGCGGTACATCAGCATGCGGAATGATCCTGTTACGCCCGGCATCTTTCGCGGCATAGAGCGCGTCATCTGCCGCTTTGAACAACGCGTTCATGTCGTAGCTGATTGTGGTGTCAGCGACCCCACAACTGACCGACATTTCGATAATTTTGTTGTCGAACAGCATTGGCTGCGTGGATATTCTTTCCAGGATTCTCTTAGCCAGCGGGCATGCGGTTTCTTCGGTCATTCCAGGAAGGAGAATTGCGAACTCCTCGCCGCCGAGTCGGCAGGTGAAGTCGTCTTTTCTGACGCAGCTGGAAATTCTTTCTGCGATGAACTGTAGTGCTGCGTCACCGGTTGCGTGACCATAGGTGTCGTTGAGTTGCTTGAAGTAATCGGCATCGATGACCAGCAGCGCGATGGATCCGCCCGCCGTTTCAGCCTCGGCCAGAATCTGATTTGCGCTGGCAAAGAAAGAGCGTCGGTTGATGAGACCCGTCAATTCGTCGGTGTTTGCAAGGCGCCGCAGATTGGTGTGCGCGTGTGATAGTTCCAGCCCTGTGCGGGCCATGACGTAGGTGGTCGGGGCAGCGATGATTGCGGGAATTGCCGCGCCCAGGTAAAAGAGATTGGGTACGTTGAAGGCCGCAGGACCAAAAAACATTAAGATAGCCACGAGTGACATCTCCGTCACGAGCACGGCGAAACCCGTGACACCGACGCAAACCACGAATAGCTGAAACTGAGAAGTTATCTTTACACGCAACGTGCTGGGTTTCCCTTCCGCTCGGCAGTCATGTTGCCGCAGAGACTGGTCGCAGAATGTGACAGCAGTCGCAAGAAGATCAGTTAAGATATCCCATAGAGCGCAACAGGGGGTAAGCCAGCAATGTCTGACGAGACGGATACGGAACTGTTTGAAGTCATGTACAACTGCCGCGCCATGCGGCGGCTGAAACCCGATCCGGTTCCCGAGGCGCTGCTGACCCGGTTGATCGAAGCTGGCAATCAGGCACCCAGTGGCTCCAACCGGCAGGGTGCACGCTGGATTGTCGTGCAGGATTCCGAGCAGAAATCAAAGCTGGCTGCACTCAATAAGAAAGCAGTCGATGCCTACGTCGGCCCGCAATCCGGCCGGCCATCGGAGTTGCCCCATCAGTCGACCGAAAAGCGTCAGCGGATGCTGCAGGCTGTGCTGTGGCAAGCTGAACATCTGGCGGAGATACCGGCACTGATCATTGCGTGTCACCAGTTCGATACGCCGGTCTCGGCGGGTGAGGCGGCTCGCGCCGCCGGGTCGGTCTGGCCGGGTATCCAGAATCTATTGCTGGCAGCCCGTGCGCTGGGCCTGGGTGCGGCGCCTACCACGCTCGGCCTCGTCGACCGCGATGCGGCGAAGGAGGTGCTGCAGCTGCCGCCGGATATGGAGGCATTCTGCTTGATTCCAGTGGGCTATCCGATGGGCAACTTTGGTCCTGTCACTCGCCAGCCCGTTGCGGAAACACTGCGTTGGGATCGCTGGACTTGATATGAGTGGCGATGAAGACCTTGCCTGGCTGCTTGATCGAACTCGAATCGTCGACGTGATATCGCGCTATGCCGCCGGTCTCGATGCGCGGGACTGGGAGCTGTGGCGCAGTGTGTTTCCGGAAGAAACCGTATTTGATCTGAGTTCCTGGAACGATGTACCCGGGCGGCTGCTGAACACGGATCGGGTCGTTGCCGCCCAGGCGAGAATGTTCGCGGAGTTATCCGTGACCCAGCACTTCATCACAAATCATCGTGTCGAAATCACTGGCGATAGTGCACGGGTTCTGGCTCACATGCGTGCGGAACACTGGATTGATACCACAGATGAAGGTCAGTGCGGGCGCTACACGATGTTTGGCTACTACGATGACGACCTGATCCGCACGCCAGACGGTTGGAAGATTTCCAGAATGCAGTTGCGTGTCACGCGAACACAAGGAGATCGCTGGGTGATGGAAGAAGCGCAGAGGCGCATGCAGGCAAAACGACCGAAACGCAGCACTTGATGCAGAGCGTCTTCTTCGACCTGGATGGAACGCTCACCGACCCCAAGCCTGGCATCACGCGATGCATCCAGCACGCATTGTCAGCTCTGGATTCCCCGGTTCCATCGGCAGACGAGCTCACCTGGTGTATTGGGCCACCGCTCCGCGATAGTTTCATGCAGCTTCTCGGAGATGAAGCTCTGGCACTAGACAGTGTTTTTTGGCACGTCGCGGAATGGGCCGGTATCCGCCCTGGGCTCTTTGGCCATCCCAAGGACGCGTTCGGCGATGATGTTCCGCTGAATCTCATCGGTGCCACCGGCGATTGAAATAGCGGGCACAGAGACGAGGATTTCCGCGATGATGCCGTTGAGCGGGCTGTCCGGACCACTCAGCATTGTATCGGCGCCACTGATGAGCGTGTGGACGTGAGATGCTGCCTTTGCCACATTACTTGACGCGAGTTTACCCAGTGAACCTTCTGGTCCCTGCGGCCTGCCATCTTCCTGCGCCGCGCGTGCCCGACGCGCGGTCCATTCGGCCGTCTGCGACATAATCAGCAGTTTTGCTATTTCCTGCCGAATGGCCGGATCG
>JAPUFN010000171.1 GCA_027293665.1 Gammaproteobacteria bacterium
TGGTCGTGCCGCAGGAATATGTGGATGCGTATCTCGACGAAGGCGTCAATCAATTCAAGTATGAAGTGGGCGCCAAGGAGGAAAGCGGCAACCAGACCTTTACCGAAGAAGAGTTTGAGATTTAGCCCACAACACGGGACCGATAAACCGTCGAACCGGGGCGCCTGAGGGCGCCCCGTCACGCAACCACGGGAAGCACCACTCGATGTCCTACAGGTTCATGAGCATTTACCTCACTGTGTTGGTATTGACTGCATGTGGCGGTCCAGCGGCTAAAATTGCGGACAGGCCGCACGCGAAAGCCCAAATTGAAGGCACGCAGCAGCGTGATTCCAATTGGGGACAGGCAGCAACCAACAGCGCCATTCAATATGTAGACCAGTTTCAGGACAGGCAGCACGCTCAGGACGAAGCGCTGGAAAACCTGCGGTTTGCTCTTGCGGATGCTGATTCTGAAGTGCGAGTTGAGGCAGTCGCGCAGCTGACGGAGTTCACGGGTGAATATATCGCAGACCTTCTCAGTTACGCATACATCGATCCACACACGTCGGTGAGGATGGAGGTCGTTGACGCCATCGGTGACATCGGTGGCGATCGCGCGCTGTCGTTGCTCAGCATCGCGCTGACCGATGATCGCAATGAAGTTCGAGAAGCAGCGGTGGAAGCCTGTTCCAGTATCGGTGGGGATGCTGCGGCGATGGTCCTCAGCACCGCACTCGCTGATGAAGACGCCGAAATCCGCGAAGAGGTGCTGTACGCACTCCACGAGATCGGTGGTTCGGTCGCACAGGGTCTACTGCAGCAAGCGCTTAGCGACGAAGACGAAGAACTTCGAAAACTCGCGGGTACTCTCCTGCAGCGAACGCCTACAGCAGATCTGCAGTAACCGTCCGATCTCCCACCCAGGCACGGATGCCACGCTGGCGCAGTAAAAACACCGTCATCGCACAAATGCCGATCACGTCGCCACGTACAACATAAGAGTAAGCCGGATCAAGATCTTCCAGTAATCCTCGCACGCTGGCGACCGCCTCCCAGCCTGGCACACGCAGTTCTCTGCACCGCGCGCCGGGTAGGTCTGGCGTATTGATCAGTTGTTGCGCACCGCTGCTCCGCCGCGCAGGGTTGCCGCCTGCAACGTGCACCAGCAAGTTTTCCAACCAGTTCTGAAAACAGTCGCGTTCGAGCCTCATCACACAACCGCGTTCGACCATGGTGACGGAAGCATTGCGTGGTCCGCCACACAGAAGTGCATCTTCGCCAAAAAAATCACCTGGGCTAAGTTCACGCAATACCCGCTTGCCAAGATGCACGCGCGAGTGCCTCCCGGCCAATCGCCATGATATAGCTGCAGTCAGCTGGTGCGCCGTGTTCGATGATGAGTTCGCCCGGGAGGCACTCGCGCGGCTGCAGGTCACCCAGAATCCGCTGCCAGACCGCAGGGGCGAGTTGCGACATCATGTGTGAGCGCAGAAATCGGATCTGCCACTCGTCCGCATCACTTTGCTCCTCTGCACCGGCAGCGCCGCCTTCGAGCAGGAAAGCGATGGGGCTGGTGTCCACCCGCAACCATTCACACCGACTCATCGTCAGTACCCCGTCCACACCCGGGTAGACGGCGGTGCGACAGGTTCGTGCGTTCACGATCCCATCCGGGGCAAAGGTTTTTACCCGGCCCCGCACCAGATAAAAGGCATCTTCCAGGACCTGTCCCGGTCTTATCAGCCACCGATTTGCCGGGATCCGCATCCGCCGCGTGTGCCGGGCCACTGTCATCAACGCCGGCCAATCGAGATTGGCGAACGCTTCGAACTGGCGCAGGTTTTCTATCACGCACGCAGACTAACCGTCGCTGCGTAGCGGATTTAAGACGTAGCGTCTGCAGCGGTGTTGAGAAATCTCTGTAATTTGCCTGAGAAGGTAACTCAGCTGCGTCGGCTGATCGCCCGATAACCGATATCCCGGCGGTAGTAACAATCGCGCCAGTCAATCTGCGCCACACTCGCATAGGCCTTTGCCTGCGCCGCTGCAACCGTATCACCCAGCCCGACCACACACAGTACACGCCCGCCATTTGTCACGACCTCGCCATCGACAATTGTCGTGCCGGCGTGGAACGTTTTTACGTCCTGATCCGTCATCTCTGCAAGCCCGGATATCACATCGCCCTTGTCGTATCCCAGCGGGTATCCTCCCGCCGCCATTACCACGCCGAGCGCCACCCGGTCGTCCCAGAGCAATTCCGCCTCGGCCAGGCCACCTGCCAGCGCCTTCTGACATAACTCCACGAGATCCGAGCGCAATCGCATCATCACTGGCTGCGCTTCGGGATCGCCAAATCGACAATTGAATTCGATGACCTTGGCAGTGCCATCCGCCATGATCATGAGTCCGGCATATAGAAATCCGACAAAAGGCGCCCCGTCTGCAGACATGCCTGCCATGGTGGGTTGGATAACCTCCCGCATGATCCGGGCATGCACATCCTGACTCACCACGGGTGCAGGAGAGTACGCTCCCATGCCGCCTGTGTTGGGTCCCTTGTCACCATCGTCTCTGGCTTTGTGATCCTGCGAGCTCGCAAATGGCAGAGCGGTTACGCCGTCACAGATACAGATGAAACTCGCCTCCTCACCATCGAGAAATTCTTCTACCACCACCTGCCGACCGGCCGCACCAAAAGCGTCGCCACCGAGCATATCCCTGACGGCAGTCAGTGCTTCATCCTCACTGCGCGCGACCACCACACCTTTCCCTGCAGCAAGGCCGTCGGCCTTGACGACGATGGGAGCACCTTGCTCCCGGATGTAGGCTTCCGCAGCGGCCACCTCGGTGAACGTTGCATAGGCGCCCGTGGGGATAGCGTGACGAGCGAGAAAATCCTTGGTGAACGCTTTTGATCCTTCCAACTGCGCAGCCTTTCTGCTCGGCCCGAAACATGGCATACCGGCCTGCTGAAAATAGTCGGTGATACCATCAACCAGAGGCACCTCCGGGCCGACAATCGTCAGCGCTACGTCCGCATCGCGCGCGAAATCGACCAGCTTTGCAAAATCTGCGACGTCGATTGCAACATTCTCACACTTGGCTTCCGTAGCAGTCCCGGCGTTACCAGGACTGACGAACACCGTGTCGACCGTAGCACTCTGTGCCGCCTTCCAGGCGAGCGCGTGTTCTCTGCCACCGCTGCCGATCACCAGAATATTCATGCAATTGCCCCCGTTACTTCTCTACACCGACCAACACCCTACGAGCACCGCCAGAAGCCTAATGCCTGAAGTGACGTATGCCGGTGAACACCATCGCCATCCCGTGCTCGTTGGCCGCGGCGATGACTTCATCATCGCGCATCGAGCCACCTGGCTGGATGACCGCTGAAATCCCCACGCCTGCTGCAGCGTCAATACCATCTCTGAAAGGAAAAAAAGCATCCGATGCCATCACGGAGCCCGCGACCTCGAGCCCTTCTTCAGTGGCTTTGAGGCCGGCAATTTTTGCGCTGATAACCCGGCTCATCTGACCGGCTCCAACACCAATCGTCTGGCTGTTCCTTGCATAAACAATCGCATTCGACTTCACAAACCACGCAACTTTCCAGGCAAATTCCAGATCGGTAAGCTCCGCCGCCGTCGGTTCGCGATCACTGACAACGTTCAAACCATCAGGGTTCCAACAGGTTTCATCGGCCGACTGCAGCAACAAGCCGCCACCAACCCGTTTAAATTCCATTCCACGACCACCCGCGCTGAGTTCGCCCGCTCGTAAGAGACGGACGTTCTTCTTCTTCGCCGCCGCAAGCACCGCAGCGTCAGCCACCTCCGGTGCGATCACGACCTCCACGAACTGCCTCTCGAGAATCATTTCAAGTGTTGCAGCGTCCAACGATCTGTTGAAAGCAACAATTCCACCGAACGCAGAGGTCGGATCCGTGGCAAACGCCAGATCATATGCAGCCGCGATATCCCCAGCCTCGGCAACTCCACACGGGTTGGCATGTTTCACGATCACACAAGCTGGATTCTCAAACACTTTTACGCACTCAAGCGCGGCATCTGTGTCGGCCACATTGTTATATGAAAGCGCTTTACCCTGCAGTTGCTCCAGACTGGCAACAGTGCCAGGGACGATGCGCGCTTCCCGATAAAATGCAGCAGTCTGATGAGGATTCTCGCCATAGCGCATCTCGGCGAGTTTTTGAAAGCTCATCGTCAACGAATCCGGAAATACCTCAGCCGCACCCAGATAACCGGAAACGATCGTGTCGTAGCGAGCGGTATGGCGAAACGCCTTGATCGCAAACCGCCGCCGCATTTCCAGATTCGTGGCACCGTCTGCCAGACCCGTCACAACCTCCGCATAGTCGCCAGGATCGACAACCACCAGCACATCATTGTGGTTCTTGGCAGCCGAGCGGACCATGGCAGGACCGCCGATATCGATGTTCTCGATGGCCAAATCCAACGTGCAATCCGGGCGGGCGATAGTCTGTTCAAACGGGTATAGATTGACCACCACCAGATCGATCTGCACGATGCCGTTGTCCGCCATGACGGCTTCATCGACGCCGCGCCTGCCTAGTATCCCGCCGTGAATCTTCGGATGCAGTGTCTTAACCCGACCATCCATCATTTCCGGAAAACCCGTATGCGCGGAGACTTCCTGTACCGGGATACCCGCATCGCCAATCACCGTGAAGGTGCCCCCGGTCGATAGCAATTCAACGCCATTGTCAGTCAGTGACTGCGCCAGCTCGACGATGCCTGTCTTGTCGGAAACACTCAGCAGTGCGCGGGTGATTTTTCGGTTCGATGGGTCGCTCTGATCAGTCATCCGAGGGCCGCGAGAAAGTCCTGCTGTTCCAGCGCACCTTCGAGGCGATTGAACGCAACGACGAACGATCGCCGCCACGCTTCATCCGCCAGTTCGTCGAGTTTTTCGAAATACCAACGAACATGCTTGCGGGCAACGCGGACACCCGCTGGCCCGTAAAATTTCTGCATCGCAGCGACGTGGCCCCGAATCACACTCAGCTTTTCGACAAGACTCAACTCTCCCGTCACTCCCGCAATCTGCCCTGGCAACCAGGGCGCTCCGAGTGCCGCGCGGCCGATCATGACGCCATCGACACCCGTTGCGGCACCAACCTTTGCAGCCTGCGCCGGAGACTCGATATCGCCATTGGCGAAAACGGGAATAGAGACCGCCGCCTTGATCGCAGCGACGGTCTCATGCTCGACCTCGCCGTTGAAGCGACAGGCTCGTGTCCGGCCATGCACGGCAATCGCCTGCGCACCCTGACCTTCCGCGATTCGCGCGATCTCGACGCCATTTTTCTGTGCGAGAGAAAAGCCGGTCCGGATCTTGACTGTTACCGGAATCGGCACGGCCTGCACCGTCGCTCCAATGATCTGTGCGACGAGTGCTTCATCTTTCAGCAATTGGGACCCTGCCGCCTTGCGGCAGACTTTTTTTGCGGGACAGCCAAAGTTAATATCGATGATGTCCGCACCATCGCGCCAATGACTGACGGCCGCCTGGGCGACCGTCGCCGCATCTCCTCCCGCAATCTGCACGCTTACCGGTGTAATACCGGCCACGGGTTGCCGTCTGAGTCGGGATTTTTCGGTGTGCCACAAATCCGCTTTCGCGCTGACCATCTCACAAACGACATAGCCGGCACCAAACCGCCAGGCCAGAGCGCGGAAAGGCGCGTCCGTGATGCCCGCCATGGGCGCGAGCAGCACCGGGTTGCGGAGGTTGTGCGGTCCGATGGAGATCGCTGCGCGAGTCAAGCGGGTGGCCTAAAAAAAGGGGCGCCATCATACCCTTTCGATCGGCCGGACGTCGATTGGCAGCAGCTCAAAGGTTGGCAGCGTAATTAGCGGAAATTGAGGAAGTAATTCACCGCTTCGGCGCCCGGATCTTCAATCTGGAGTTCGATGCGGATTGGCGTCAACGTCGCCATCTGGGTACTACCGAGCAGCTCGCCGCTGAGGTATTCAGCCGGTTGAAAACGTCGGCCAGCAACAAGGTTACCGTCGATTGAGGTGAAACGCAGTTCGAGTACCGGATAGGGTTGGGCGAAATCTGCCTGGTTGACGATGACGGCATCAACAATCAGCGCCCCGCTGAGATCCGGGTGTGAGCGAACCACCAGATTGCGTGTCGACATTTTTTCAACGTCGCGCAAGACCGGCAGCTGACAGCCGAACCAGTCACAAGCCACCACATAGATAGGCCGAATCGCCGTATCACGGCTCCAGCCTTCGAACTGGAGCCAGAAGATCTCTGCTACCAGTGCGCTCAATCCCAGCAGGATGATGAGCGGCGTCCACCAGCGTCTGGGCTCCGGAGCAAAGCTGATGGATTCCGGCAGATCTGCGATCGTCGCCGAACGCAGCTGTTCTGCCGCTATGGCTGCGGCTTCCTCCTCAACCGTCGCCTGTGCCGGATCATCTGTCGCTCCGGCGGCGGGCTCGGTGAATCCGAAGTCATCGACGAACGTACTATAGACACCAGTGATGGTACTGGTCCCGGACTGGGGGCCGTTCGTGTCCGGCGTAGATTCCGGCATGGAGCCGGCCAGTGGTGGCTCCACGCTAGATTCGAACTCCAGCGAATCTGGCAAATCCGACGGCTCCGGTGAAGCTAACGGAGACTCCGATTCCAGCGGCTCCAACGTGAGTTCGGCGCCCGCTGACTTCAATACGGAATCGGGGTCCTGCAACCCCGCAGACTCGGGCATCAGCTCAGTGGTCATCCAATCGGGTTCCGCCGATTGCCCGCTAGCTTTGGCCGAACCTGCCGTGTCGTCCATCGCATCAGCCGCTTCGTAACCGGAATACAACCGGCTTTTCTCCGCTACATCAAACAACGGTGCGGCGTCGACCGGCGGCAGGGTAGCTTCTTCCGTGCCGACAACTTCATCGCCCGTTTGTGAAGTTGCCGCTGGACCCAGCCGGTCGTCGGGGTCGTCTTTCGGGGCCAGCTCGTCCAGCAGCTGATCAAGAGCCTCGCGTGCCTCAATTTCCGTTGCAAACGCGCCCGGTTCCTGCCACAGCAGGTGATCTATCCCGGGAAACACCGTGAGGCAAGAGCCACAACGCACGCTACCCCGGGCAATCTGCAACTGCGTCTCTGTAACACGAAAACGCGTCTGGCAGTTGGGGCACTGTGTGATGAGTGGTTCGAGTTCTTCTTCAACCATTGATGATCATGTCGACCCGCGTTATGCGCCCGCTTTCGTCGCAACGAGTCTGACCCATTGTGCACCCTGCGCATCTGCTTCCAGGGCGGGTAATTCAAAATCCATGTTCGGGTAGGCAGCCTGCACTTGTGCTATCTGAGCGTGTAAAATTCCCGACAGTACAAGCTTGCCACCCGGCACCAGCATGCCAGCAATTTCTCCGGCTAACCCTATCAGTGGATTGGCGAGAATATTCGCCACCACCACATCAAATGGCGCCACATCGGCCACAACGTCCTGTGCTCCGACAATCAATCGGGCATCGGCCAGGCGATTGTAGGCGGCGTTTTCCTGCGTGGCGAGCAGCGCCTGAGGATCATGGTCAATCGCATAGACAACCTCACATCCCAGCAGCCGTGCAGCGAGCGCGAGAATACCCGAGCCGCAGCCGAAATCCAGCAGGCGCCGATTTTCGAGCGCCGCACGAGCCAGCCAGTCCAGGCACAAACGGGTAGTCGGATGGCTGCCGGTACCAAAGGCGAGGCCGGGATCGAGTCGCAACACCAGTTCGCCCGACAACTCGCTGTCCCGGGGTGCGATCCACAACCGGCCGCCAAACTGAAACTCGACCGCGTACTGACGCCAGCGATTCAGCCAGTCCGCGTCATCGAGAAAGTCGACAGTAAGGTTGGTCTGTTGCAGGTGTGCGGTCGCCAGGCGCTGGCGAACTTCGCGAAAGTCCACATCGACGTCGAACAATGCCTGCAACTCGCAGCGCTGCCACAGCGGCGTTGCACCCACGGCGGGTTCGATAATGCTGTGCTCGTCTGCCGTCGCCGCAAGATAGGTGACCGACACAGCGCCCAGCTCTTCGAGCAACTCGTCGGCGGCCGAAGCGCGGTCGCGCGAGAGTTCGAAAGTCAACCGCAGCCAGCCCACGGTTCAGCCGAAATGGAACAGTATCTGTCCTGAACCGATCGCCTCGCCATCGGCAACAGCGATCACTGTGCAGCGCCCGGACTTATCCGCTGTGATCTCGTTCATCATCTTCATACTTTCGACGATGCACAACACATCACCCGCCTCGACCTGCTGACCGACGCTCACAAACGGCTCCGCGCCGGGCGCTCCGGCACGATAAAACGTCCCTGCCAACGGCGCACGGAACTGAAACGCACCACCTGCCTCGGCTGGCGCCACCGCTGAGGAAACGGCTACTGCGGGCGCTGCAGACAATGCTCCCGGCAATGGTCGGGCAATACGAATGGATTCGTCACCATCGCTGACTTCCAACTCCGATATCCCGGACTCTTCCACCAGCTCGATGAGCTTTTTAATCTTGCGTAAATCCACACTCATCTCCTGTGTATACCTGGCAGAGGCGCCATGCGCCTACTTCTGTTCCGCAATGGCTATCGCGCTCATGAGCGCATATTCATAGCCCTTGGCACCCAATCCGGCAATGGCCCCTACCGCGATATCACTGAGGAAGGAATGTTGCCGAAACGTTTCTCTGGCATGAACGTTGGACAGGTGGATCTCGATGAACGGAATCGCCACGCCGGCAAGTGCATCGCGCAGCGCAATGCTGGTGTGGGTAAATGCTCCGGGATTAATCACGATCGCGGCGACGCCGTTGACCTTGGCTTCGTGGATCGTGTCGATCAGCTCATGCTCGGCGTTGCTCTGCAGGCATTCGACCTCATGATTAACCGACTTGGCGATTGCGCGCAGTCGGTCATTGATGTCGTCGAGCGTGTCGTGACCGTAAATTTCCGGTTCCCGACTGCCCAGCAGATTCAAGTTCGGGCCATGCAAGACCAGTATTTTGGCCATGATCGGATCCAGCCACTCAAGGAAGAAAGGCAGTTTGCCCGATACTGCAGATGATTACTACTATTTTGGTTAATTAAGCGCTGTTTCGCCGAAGTTAGCTGCAATTTCGCCGAAGTTTTTCACTCCAAAACGATCCAGAACTGCCGCAAGATGGTTCGCCAACACCGTCGCATCG
Organism: Gammaproteobacteria bacterium; assembly: GCA_027293665.1. Lineage (GTDB taxonomy): Bacteria > Pseudomonadota > Gammaproteobacteria > Pseudomonadales > Azotimanducaceae > SZUA-309. The sequence goes on from JAPUFN010000171.1 coordinate 9,198, forward strand.
ACCTCACCCTGAATCCTAACTTCGGTTATCTCGCGGCCATCTAGGGTAAAAAAGACCAGACTCGGCGGCCCGAACAAGCCGAATTCGTTCAACAGTGCTTTGTCATCTGCGTCGTTCTTCGTGACATCCGCCCGCACCAGATGAAACTGGCTCAATTGCGAGGCCACATCCCGTTGTGGAAACACCGAGCGTTCCATGACCTTGCAGGAGATACACCAGTCGGCATAGAGGTCCAGGAGTACTGGCTGCCCAGCGTCGCCGGCTTCGCGCAGGTGGCGCTGCAACTGCGCGAGATCGGCAACCGGCTGCCAGACAACCTCGGCGCTCTGAGCGCCGCCTGCCGTATTCGTGTAATCGCCGGCGGCACCAAACTGCTGCAGCGGCCGCAACGGATCACTCGCACCGCTGGCCGCACCAATCAGCAGCAGGACGCCGTAGACGAAACCGACGGCGCCACCGGCTTTCCACAGCTGGCCCCAGCCGGCCCGCGGGGCAAAATCCAGCGCGCCAAGATAGACCCCACAACCGATCAGCAGGGCGGCCCACAAACCCAGGGTGACCGGTGCTGGCACCACGCGTTCGAGCAACCAGACAGCCACCGCCAGCAGCAGCACGCCGAACACGGCTTTCACAGTGTCCATCCAGGAGCCAGCCCGTGGCAGCAGGTGGCCGCCGCTGGAACCGATGATCAGCAGCGGCAAACCCATGCCAAGGCCCAACGCCAACAGCGCGCTGCCACCGAGCACGGCATCGCCCGTGGCACTGATGTAGATGAGCGCACCAGCCAGCGGCGCAGAGACACACGGTGAGACGACCAGACTCGACAGCGAGCCCATCACCACCACGCTGAGATGCTTGCCGCCACCGACCTTGTCACCGAGCGCATGCAACCCGCTCTGCCAACTCTGCGGCAG
>JAPUFN010000172.1 GCA_027293665.1 Gammaproteobacteria bacterium
CTTTCTGGTCGGACATGGCGACGTCCAGCCCGAATCTGGTCGGCGCGAGCAACGTCACCGAAGAAGAGCGCGAGGCCGCACTCATGGAGTGTCTCGAGGAGTTCACGGTGTTGTGGAACCAGCGGGTGAACAAAGAACCCAGCGGGCGTCTGGATCTGATCACCATGCTGGCACATGGCGAAGCGACGAAGAACATGACACCCATGGAGTATCTGGGAACCCTGGTGCTCCTGATCGTGGGCGGCAACGACACCACACGCAATTCAATCACCGGTGGCGTGCTGGCGCTCAATGAAAACCCGGCTGAATACGACAAGCTGCGCGCCAATCCCAAACTGATCCCGAAAATGGTTTCCGAAATCATTCGCTGGCAGACACCACTGGCTTATATGCGGCGCACGGCGTTAGAAGATGTTGAGCTCGGCGGCCAGCAGATCAAGAAGGGCGACAAGGTCGTCATGTGGTACGTGTCGGGCAACCGCGACGAGACGGTCATCGACCGGGCCAACGAATTCCTGATTGATCGTGACAATCCCCGCCAGCACTTGTCGTTTGGCTTCGGCCTGCATCGCTGCATGGGTAATCGTCTCGCGGAGATGCAGTTGCGGATCGTCTGGGAAGAGATCCTGAAGCGGTTCGATAAAGTCGAAGTCGTCGGCGACCCGGTGCGGGTGCGCTCCAACTTCGTCAAAGGCTTTCTCGAACTCCCGGTTCGCGTGCATCCAGTCTAGATACGCTTGCGCGGGCGTTGGAAGTAGCCAAGATGAATGCGATTAAAATGAAAGAGCTGGAATCCCGTACAGGGGTCGGCCGCGAAGCCATTCGCTTCTACATTCGTGAAGGCATGATTCCGCAGCCGGACAAGCCTAAGCGCAATGTCGCGTTTTACAACGACACGCACGTCAAGCGCCTGCGCGCCATTCGCCATCTCAAGCAGGAGCGACAGATGCCGCTGGCGCGCATCAAGGCAATCCTCAATAGCGCTGAATTCGACCAGCTGGCGCAGCGCGAATCACTGCAGGGTCTCGAACGATTGCTGCCGGCACTGGTGGATGGTGTGGCGCCGTCACCCGATCGGCGCCTGCGCGACGTTGTAGTTGACAGCAATCTGGATGAGGCGGAACTCGAAGAACTCTGCGACCTGGGGGTCGTCACGCCAGCGTTACGTGACGGTGAGCGCTGGTTCGACTTCCGGGATTGCGCGATTCTGCGTAAATGGGGTGAAGTTCGCACAGCCGGCTTTACCGTAGCACGGGGTTACTCGCCGGCGTTCCTGAAGCGTTATCTGGAGAGCGCACGAGCGCTCGCAGTAGAAGACGTTGATCTGTTTCTGCGCAACTTTGGTGGGGATCTGAATGTTGAAGACGCAGCCGAACTCGCGGCACTGGGTGTCGAAAACACCAGTGAAATCCTCAACCAGATGCGCATCAAGGCGCTGCTGAGTACGTTGAACGAGCGTCTTAGTGCAGCTGACGCTTGAATCGCTTACTGCTGGCGCACCACTCGATATGCCAGAGCGCCGATCACAGCGACCCCTATCACAAGAATGAGCCAGAGGATGATCGTCTGCCAGTCGATCGGCGCGGGCTTGGCGATGAGGCGCGTGCTGCCACCGAGAATTTCCGGCTCGCGCAGCGTGGCAAGCGGTAGAAGGTCGAAATCCTGCGCCGTTTCCAGACGCGCCAGCAGATCATTGATCGGCCACTGCCGTCCGCTGATATCCGCTTGCCCGTAAGCCAGGGTAAAAGGCGGGTTGCCCTGCATGAGGAATACCAGCTCATCAGGCAGCCAGCCAATTCGCAGGCTGAGAGTCGCTGCCTCCTCGCTGAGTAGTTCAACCCGCCAGAAGCGGTGATAGGGCGATGCATACCTCACTGGATCTGACGTGACGTTGTTGCCATTGATCGACACCTGGTAAAAAGTTCGTCGTCCCCGATCCCACCACTTGTCCGTTGCGTTTGCCCTAGAATAAAGCCGCGCCTCCACCAGGTAACTTGATCGCGCAATCTCCACTGCCACCCGGTCAAGGGCGAACCTGCCCCCGGTATCGAATTCGTAACCGCCATCTACGGCACTGGCTGAGAGCACTTTGTAATTTCGAGCGGGCGCCTGGGCCAGCCGGGTGCGAGCGGTGACACTCGTGATGACAATTGTGTCGGCGCCGTCGAGTTGCTGCAATTTTAGGTACTCGGCTGCAACGTCGTTGAGTTCGATACGATTGACGAAAACCTGTTTGCCGCCGGTTTCCAGTGCGGCGAGCGTTGCGGAACTTGTCAGCGTTCGCCACTCGCTTAGATCGTCGCTCGCCTGCACGCGAAAGTGACTGATGAAGTTGTCTGCGGTTTCCGTCCAACTGAGTTCGAGGTCGGCGACGTCAAGGTCGTACTGACTGAGATCGATAAGATAGTCAGATCGCTCACTGCGTTCGAGTGTGCCGCCGTGCACGGCGACCACGGTACCGTCTGCACCAAGCTCTATGTTGACTTTGGTGCCGGCCGTGCTGGTTGGCGCCGCGACGGGCAGCTTGAATATCGGCAGATCCTGCCAGTCACTGTGCGCTGATGTGGTGGCCGGCCGACGCAGCGCATAAGGCACCTGCTCGGCTTCACGGTTGAATACCCGCAGATCGCCCAGATCGTCGCGCACCACCCATTCATAGACGTCCTGCGGCACACGTGCGCGCTGTACCAGGTCCTCGCCGACGACGATTACCCGACCGCGGGCGAAATCTTCAGGTCCTGCGTGCGCCGTGAGCACGCAACCGGTCATAACGATCGCCGCTAGCCACTTCATGTCGTGCTGACTTCCTCTCGTGCGGGCGGTAACGGAGCAAGGTAACCAATCAGCAGCATAAGCACACCCACTGAAATAAATGAAATGATGCGCGCGACGACATCGAGATTGGACAGATCCAGCGTGAAGAGCTTGAGGATGACGACCCCTAACAATGAAGCACCCACAATCCAGCTTGGCCGTAAGCGGCGCCGCGTGCCGATGCCCATGAGAACGAGCGCGGTCAGCGTCCAGAGAATAGTCGCCGTGGTCTGGAACGCGTCGGAGTCGAAGATAACTTCGAGCGGGTAAGGAACGTCGCCATAGTAATGTACTGCGCGAGCGGCCGTCAGGTTCAACCAGATGAACGCCATCGCGGCGAGCGTGATGCGAAGTGGCCGTTCCTGCCCTGACAGGCGCGTTGTGGTGAGCTGCCGCGTCCAGGCAAACGTGACGAACATGATTGCCAGTTGTGTCATCTCAATGGGGTTGATGAGAACAATGTAGGGCAGTGGTGTCGGATCTGCCGGTTGCGCGCCGATGATGAGCAGCCAGACCAGCAGCGCGCCGAGCAGCAGACCCATGCCCCAGCCGAGATAGCTGTCCAGCGAGTCGGTGAGTGGCCAGCGGTCACGATCTTTCAGACTCA
>JAPUFN010000173.1 GCA_027293665.1 Gammaproteobacteria bacterium
CCAGCGCCGCGTTACAGCCGAACAGGGAGTTCGCCATCGGATGTCGCGTCTGATCAACGTAGGCCATCTCTGGAATCATGCTGCCGTAGACGGATTCCGCTTCATTCATCACCGCATCGGCATCATCCACCAGAGTTGCCACCAGCTCGGTGTACATCGGTCGGACCAAGCCAAAAAAGGTTCGCACCCGCTCTTCATCTACTTCCCTCGACATCGCTCCTCCCTGCCGGCACCTGAGCATCGATAAATCTGAGCGTACACCGGGCCGTGGGGTCTAGCCAGCATGGGGCTGAAGCGTCCACGAACCGCTTGTACCGGCGCACGGCCTCGATGAATTATTGAAAACTCTGCCGAATTTCGAAATCCGTCAGCATTTCTCAGAAATCCGGCAGAAACGCCTTCCAGATAGCGTCAATGTGCCTGCCTCCAAGTAAAACCAAGAGACGGAATAATGGAAGCTTTTACCCGATGGACGGCGATCGCCACGCATGACCTGAGCCAGTTCATCATCATCGTTGGAACAGTCTACCTGGTCGTCAACGTGATTCTGGCAGCCTGGCTGAAGGGCCGACGAATCCAGCAGCACCGGTTAACGACCCGGCAACTGGGACGAGAACTATCCTCCAGCCTGTTGACGGTCATGATCTTCTCCGGCATGGGTTGGCTGGTCCATTTCGGTCCGCTGCGAGGATTTGTTCGCCTCTACACCGATATATGCGAGTTTGATCTAGGGATACCTGGATTCGGCTGGGCTTACGTAGCGATCAGTCTGCTCATCGTGATACTCGCGCATGACGCTTACTTCTATTGGACGCACAGACTACTGCACCAACGAGGCCTATATAGATACTTCCATCGTCTGCACCATCGCTCCATCACTCCAGCAGCAACGACCGCCTACGCCTTCGCTCCCGGCGAAGCAGCCGTGCACGCACTCTTTTTGCCATTGATTCTACTGATCGTGCCGCTCCACCCTGTCACAGAGGGGCTCTTCATGATCATGATGATCGCGCGCAATACGCTCGCTCACACCGGCATCGAAGTTTTCCCCGCTGGTTTCGCCAGCGGCCGTTGCCGCTGGAGCGCAACCGTCACCCACCACGATCTGCACCATCAGCATGGGTCAGGCAATTACGGCTTCTATTTCACCTGGTGGGATCGATTCATGGGCACCGAGCGAGGCGATTACGTCGAGCGTTTTCGCCGGGTGACCGAACGAAATCTTGTTGCCGAAGACGCGCGTTGCGCCCCTGATCTTCGTCTCCAGCGAGGGGTCGGTGATGCGTAAGCCCCTATTTATTGCAAGGCAAGGCAAGCATCCACACGGACTACTTGGTCGCCTCGTCGCGCACATCATGGCGCGGGAGACTTCGGCAGAAAACAAGCGTGCCATCGAACTGTTGGGTGCCCGCGACAACGACGATATTCTGGACGCGGGTAGCGGACATGGTGCGACGATCGCGCACCTGGCCAGACTGTTGCCACAGGCGCACATCACGGGCGTGGACAATTCCGCTGTCATGATGCAGGTTGCACGGCGAGCGAATCGCTCCTTCATCCGCAACGGTCAGGTAACTCTCGAACAAGCCGGTAGCGAGGATCTGCCTTTCGCCGACAACACGTTCGACAAAATCTTATCAGTGCACACCCTGTACTTCTGGGATCCGATCGAGACCCACCTGGCGGAATTCAGCCGCGTACTGAACGCTTCCGGGCGCATCGTGCTGGGATTTCGACCCGCGGAAGACGCGGCCGTGGTGGCTAAGTTTCCAGCTTCAGTGTATCGATTCCGCACCACGGATGAAGTGACGAACCTGCTGGAGTCCGCAGGATTGAGCGTGAGGGAAGTCGCCCGCAATGATCAAGCAGGCCAGTCGATGGTTTGGGTAGTTGCCGAAAACAGTGCATCGAACTGCAGGCGACCTGCCAGCACAGCGGCGCTATGAGTCGCTGTGCAAACCCGTCAATCGTAAGAGCCGTCTCGAGTAATCGGGTAGCTGCCGACCGCGCCGCGAAACGGTTGTGCGAGCATACGATCCAGGCGCAGTTCGCGCGGTTCACTAAACCCTTCGATACCGATTGTCATTTCATCGTGTCCAGCCACGGGCTGAGCACGATAGGTACCAAACAAACGATCCCACCACGCTAGATTGAAGCCGAAGTTGCTGTTTGTCTCATTGGGCAGTATCGAATGGTGGACTCGGTGCATGTCTGGCGTGACTACCAGCCAGCGTAGTACGCGGTCGAGGCTCAGGGGCACGCGAACATTGCCATGATTGAACATGGAGCTGGCATTCAATAGCACTTCGAACATCACCACGGCGACGACAGGTGGACCCAGGGCCGCCACCACCATCAACTTGATGCCCATCGAAAGCAGAATTTCGATGGGATGAAACCTGGCTCCAGTGGTGACGTCAAAATCGAGATCGGCATGATGCATACGGTGCATGCGCCAGAACAGCGGCACCGCATGAAACATGATGTGCTGCAGGTAGATCGCAAAGTCGAGGATCAGCATGGCGAGAACGATGGTCACCCATCCTGGTGCAACAAACTGGTTCAATAAACCCCAGTTCTGCGCCTCCACAATAAGTGCAAGGCCCACTGCGGCCGTCGGGATGAGAATGCGCACCAACAACGTATTGAACACCACGATACCCAGATTGCTGGGCCAGCGTAGCCAGCGTGAGACCGCGCGTTTGCGCCTTGGCGAGCCGATCTCCCAAAGGACAATTGCAGTGAACACGCTGAGAAAACACGCCAGGCGGATGAACGTCTCGTTTGTCACAATGGTTTCGGTCATGATTTGTGACGTGAAAGTCAGGCCTCGGACGCAGCATTGATATGCTGATACTATCATCCGGCATGCTGACAGCCATTCTCGTGTTGCGCTTGTTCGCAGCCTCTCAGGTTTTACTTTTTGCAGCGGCGTTGGGCCTGGCGCAAAATCCACCTCGCATCCGTATTCTGGGATGCGCACTGGCAATCGGTGTGATCACCTATCTTCTGTTGCCGCCGATCGATACCTATCTGGGAATCGGAATGCCAAAGAGCATGACGTTGTTCGCTCAAACCATCCCTCTGCTGCTCTTTCTCTTCACTTGGGAGCTGTTTGAAGACGACCATCCCATACCGCGCAGCATCTGGCTCGCTGGTTTAATCTACCTTGTTGCCGCGTTCTGGGTTGCGCTCCAGTGGGATCGTATCGAGGACTCGGAAATAGCGTTGCTCGCGCTATTGGTCCAGTTCGGCAAGCTGCTTTTTGCAGTGGGGACCATCTTGGTCGTGTGGCAGGGACGAGAACATGATCTGGTGGAGGCGCGAGCGAAGCTGCGGCAGGCTTTTGCTGCGGGTCTTGGCATCATCGTGGCCGCAGTGGTGGCTGTGGAGCTCCTCACTGGATGGCAGGTT
>JAPUFN010000174.1 GCA_027293665.1 Gammaproteobacteria bacterium
GACCATGGCTGCCATCAGCGCGCTGTTGCTCGCCGACCAGGGCGAGATTGACTTCTATGAGCCCGTGAAAACCTATTGGCCCGAATTTGCGGAAGCCGGTAAGGAAAATATTCAAGTCCGGCACTTGATGAGCCACACGGCCGGTCTTTCGGGTATGGACGAACCTTTCTCCGGTGAGGCGTTTTACAACTGGGGTGCTGTGGTCGCGGCACTTGCCCGCCAGGGACCCTGGTGGGAGCCGGGCACGCAGAGCGGTTATCACGCGCTGACTCAGGGGCACCTCATCGGTGAGGTCATCCGGCGGGTGACGGGTGACTCAATTGGAACTTTCTTCCGGGAAGAAATAGCAGAACCGCTCGGAGCGGACTTTCATATCGGCATAGGTAAAGAACACTTCCATAGAATCTGCGACCTGATTCCGCCTGAAGGAGGAATCGCAGATCAAGTTGAGCCTGATGGGATAGCTGCCAGAACGTTTGCCAACCCGGCAATTGACGCTTTGGAATCTAGAACAGCCGGTTGGCGCCAGGCGGAAATTCCCGCTGCAAATGGCCATGGGAATGCGCGTTCAGTGGTTCGTGTGCAGTCCATTGTCGCCAATGGCGGTACAGCGTTTGGCACGACGCTGATGTCCGAAGAAGGGTGCAAGGTAATATTCGACGAGCAGTCCAATGGTATGGACCTCGTCCTTGGAATGCCGATTCGATTTGGCATGGGCTATGGCCTCACCTCTGACTTGATGCCGCTGGGTCCGAATCCCAACACCTGCTGGTGGGGTGGCTGGGGAGGTTCCCTCATCGTGGTGGACCAGGACGCCAGACTGTGCTTTTCCTACGTCATGAATCGAATGGAAGCATCACTGATGGGCGATCAGAGGGGCATGTCGATCGCACAGTCCGTGTATCAGTCACTCGCCGGATGATCGAACCCTGGATCTATCGGTCAGGTGCGCTGTTATCGCTTCCCGCCAGGCTTCGGCGTTTTCGTATTGTGGTGAGTGTCCGGCTTGCGCAATAGTGACCACTGATGCGCCAGGTATCGAATCGCCCATCTTGCTTGAAGCTTCGATAAACGGATCATCTTTTGCGCCGACAACGATGGTTGTCGGGCAATTCAACTCCGCCAACTGTGTAAGCAGCGAGTCGGCAGCAGCGAGTTGCTGCGCCAGTTCGGTGAAAGCCTGTGGATCCATTTGACTGAGTTTGGCGCTGATCCGCCGCCAGTGCTCGAGCTCGCCCAGATAGTCCACCCCAAGCTGTTGTGCCGGGCTCGCTGGTTGCCCGCGCATCATTCCCACCAGCGCCTCGCAGCCTTCGCGTTCCACCAGTTCGATGAGCTGGTCGTGCACACCTTGCGGAAAAATCTCGATTGGCATGGGCGACGTGTCCATGAGAATCAGCGAGCTGAAGCGCTCCGGATGGGCCAGTACGGCACGCATTGCAACCATGCCGCCGAGTGAATGACCCAGCAGGTCGCAGGTGTCGATCTGCAGGCGGTCCAGGAAATTCATCAGGTCATCGACCAGCTGTTGAAAAGTGTACGGGCCGGTGTTCGAACTCTCACCGTGACCGCGCTGATCATAGGCGATGACGCGACGGAGATTGGAAAACCAGCCGAGCTGGTCCTGAAAGTCCAACTTGGATCCGGTGAAGCCATGCACGAGCACGAAAGGATGACCCTCACCTTTGTCGTGGTATGCGGTTTGGATGTTCAGATTACTGATGAAGTGAGTCGTGTGCATGCGCTCGGATCTAAAATTCGAGAATTGCCCGTCCGTTAATTTCGCCAGCTGCGAGCGCGCTTGTGGCTTCGTTAATCTGATCGATCGTGAATCGTTGGGTGATCATGGCGTCGAGGTTGAGCTCGCCGCGTTCTTCCCATTCCAGAAAGCGTGGGAAATCCCGGTCCGGTGCGCATGAACCACCAAAGCTGCCGATGAATCCTTTCTCGTTGAGGAGCATGTCGATCGCGTTCAGTTCCACGGCCGTGCTGGGAACGCCGACCAGCACGCCAAGGCCGCCTTTCGCCACGCCAAACTGGCCCGTCTTACACGCCGGTACAATTTGCTCCATGGTCTGGCGCACGCCGATGCAATCGAACGCGAAGTCGACTCCGCTCACCTGAGTTCTCAGAAAAGTAAATTTCTCATTCACGCCGGTAAGGGCATGAATCGCTGCGATGGGGTCTTCCTGTGTTGCGTTGATCGTGTGAGTCGCGCCGAACTGCACAGCGAATTCGAGTTTCGAATCATCCAGGTCCACTGCAATGATTGGGTTGGCACCGGCCATTCTCGCGCCGACGACCGCTGAGATGCCCACCCCTCCAACGCCGAAGATTGCGACACTTTGTCCAGGCTGAACGTTGGCGGTGTTGATCACGGCACCGGCGCCAGTCATCACGGCGCAACCGATGATGGCGGTTACGTCTTTTTTGATGTTGGGGTCGACTTTGACCACGTACTGTTGGTCTGCAATCGTGTTGTCCGCCCAGGTGAACACGTTTTCGGATTGGGCAATGCCGTCGCTGACTTCGAGTGTTGATCTTACGGGCAGCTCCTCGGCTGCAGCTGCGTTTCTAGGCACCCACGTGAGCAGAACAATGTCACCTTCTTTTACGTGGGTGACTTTGCTACCCGCCTTGCTGACAACGCCTGTTGCTTCGTGACCTAGAATGATCGGATGTTTTCTCGGCCGATGCATCTGATGAAGTTGCGAGTGACAGATGCCCGAGGCGAACTGTTTCACGACCACCTGAGTTGGCGCAGGGTCGGGCAGTGAAAGATCTTCGACTCTCAGTGTTGCGGTGTCCTTAGGCAGGATGACTACCCGAGCTGCTGTGCCCATCTAAATCCCCAGAAATCGTCCATTCAGGATATTGCTCCGTCGCATAATGAGAAGCAATGAACGGTTCTGGCGTGATGATGCGCTACAATTTGCCGATGGACGGAATGTATCAATTGGTGTTCAACGGCGAAATCCTTGAAGGACAACACCGCGGAGTCGTCAAACGACGGTTGAGGGAACTTCTAAACTTGAGCGAGGCTCAGGTGGAGAAGCTGTTCACGGGTGAGCCCGCCATCGTCAAGCGTAACGTTGATGAGGCAACCGCCGAAAAATACCAGGAAGTATTCAAGAAGGCAGGCGCTGAGCTGCAGGTTGAACCTGTGGAAGAAGCGACCGACGCTGCCTCAGCCGCAACCGGTCCGGACGAATCACAGGTCCCCGATGTTGCTGTCGCAGATGTCGGTGCCATGATGGCGAACGAGAGCGAAGAAGTTCCAGACGCCGATTTCGAGGTGGCGGAAGTTGGCTCGGATATGCTTGTTGAACCGGCGGTCGTCGTTGCCTCGAAAGTCAAAGACGTGGATTTCGATGTTGCCGAGGTCGGCTCCGATATCGGTGACCGCGATGACC
>JAPUFN010000175.1 GCA_027293665.1 Gammaproteobacteria bacterium
AACGACACTACCCGGAATTCGATAAGCGGTGGCGTGCTGGCGTTGAATCAGAATCCCGCCCAGTACCAAAAGCTGCGTGAGGATCTGAGCCTGATTCCGAGCATGGTCTCGGAAATCATCCGCTGGCAGACGCCGCTGGCGTACATGCGCCGAACCGCACTCGTGGATACCGTGCTGCGTGGTAAGCACATCATGGCTGGCGACAAGGTGATCATGTGGTACATCTCCGGCAACCGCGATGATGAGGTCATCGAACGAGCCGATGAGTTCATCATTGACCGGCCGCAGTCGCGCCATCATCTGTCGTTCGGCTTCGGAATTCATCGCTGCATGGGAAACCGGCTGGCGGAGATGCAGTTGCGGATCGTCTGGGAAGAAATCATGCAGCGGTTTCACAAGGTCGAGGTGGTGGGTGAACCCGAGCGCACGCTTTCTTCATTCGTGAAAGGTTACACGCACCTGCCAGTTCGTCTGCACGAGATCTAGCAGCCGGTTGAAAAACGGTCTACTGGTAAACGCTGCTAGGCAAATCGCTTATGCGCCAGGCGGATTACTCAGACGACGCCGTCTTCGCGCAAGCGCGCAATGTCGTCATCCGTATAACCAAGGCTTGAGAGAATCGTTGTGGTGTGGGCACCATGCGCGGGAGCTTCAAGGCGCAGCGCCGCTGGCTCGTGGCGAAACTTCAACGGTGTACCGAGGTGCTCTTTGCCCGACGCATCTTCCAGGCACATCTCCCGGTGCCGTGTCTGTGCCAGATCCAATCCCGTTCGCAGATCGTTTACCGGTGCAAAACAGACGTCCAGCTCAGCGAAAAATTCGATCCAGTCCGCTTGCGAGCGGGTGCGGAAGAGCGAGTTGAAGTATTCAACGACCGGTCGTTGGCCTGCTCCGGGCGGTAATTCACACAGTGCGATCAGATCTGGCCGCGCAAGCGCGTTCAGCAGATTGCGGGCAAATTTAATTTCGGAACCACCCAGAACTATGTGCCTGTTGTCCCGGGTCTCATAAATCCGATACATGGCGGCACCTCCCCAGATGCGTTCCTCGGCCGGTTGCGGTGCACGTTTCTCGGCGAACGCCGCACCCATGCTGTTGGGCATGCAGGCGAGTATCGAATCCATCATTGCGACGTCCAGATAGTCACCTTCGCCGGTTACCGTGCGCCGATACAGCGCCATGAGGATGCCGCTCAACGTCAATGTAGCGGCGAGCATGTCACCGGCCGGCAGACCCGGCATGACCGGTTTACCGGTTGTGTCGACATTGTTGGAGAGCAGGCCACACATCGCTTCCACCGCCAGGTCGTGGGCGGGATCCGTGACAAGCGGGCCCGATTGCCCGTAGGCGGAGATTGCCGCGTAGATAATATCCGGGCGCACTTCGCGAATCGACTTGTAGTCGATGCCCAGACGAGCGACCACACCGGGTCGAAAGGATTCGATGATGACGTCTGCCTGACTTGCCAGTTGCTGGAAGAGCGCAAGTCCTCGTTCGTCTTTGAGATTGACGCTGAGACTTTCCTTGCCGCGGTGGGTACAGTCGAAATAGACCGTCTGTGCGCCGCGTTTCTGACCGATGTGACGGTTTGGTTCGCCGCCGTCAACGTTTTCCACCTTGATGACTCTTGCCCCATGGTCGGCCAGCATCTGGCTGACGGTGGGACCAGGCAGAAATAGAGAAAGATCCAGTACCGTGATGCCGTGCAATTTCATGGGAGTAGCCGCCTGCAGCATGAGTCATGCAGAAGTTGGTGTACGGTAGATCCGCAGAACTCCAGCCTCGATATCTTGCTGGTGTCTGAGGCATAATGGGCAGTTCGGGATCTTACTTGAACGAGCAGGGGTTGAGGGAAATCTATGCGACAAACGATTGTATTCGTCTTCACAGTATTGCTGTCAACGGCGGTTCTAGCCGCGGACTATGTTGCACCACGCGGACCGGGTGGCGGACATCCGGATCTGAATGGGATCTGGCAGGTTCTCAATACGGCCAATTTTGATCTGGAACTGCACCTTGCACGGCCGGCGATGTCGCTGCAGGAGGGTCCGCACGGAGTTCTTCCCGCGGCGGCCGTTTTACCGTTCGGCGCGGTAGGATCAGTACCGCCAGGTATGGGTGTAGTCACGAGCGGTAAAATACCGTATACCCCCGAAGCGCTGACGCAGAAAGAGGACAATCAGGAAAACTGGTTGACCCGGGATCCTGAAGTAAAGTGCTATCTCCCCGGTGTCCCGCGGGCCACCTACATACCGCAGCCGTTCCAGATCTTTCAGGGCGAAAGCTCCATATTTATCGCGTACCAGTACGCTGGCGCGGTGCGCGACATCTACATGGAAGATCCCGGTGAAGCGCAGATCGACTCCTGGATGGGCCAGTCAGTTGGCCATTGGGAAGGTGACACGCTGGTGGTCGAAGTGACTGGCCTCAACGGCCAGGCGTGGCTTGATCGGTCGGGCAATCACTCGAGCTGGAAAACCAAAGTCACGGAGCGCTACACGCCGATGAGCGCCAACCACCTGCACTACGAAGCGACGATCGAAGATCCGGAAACATTCACCGAACCCTGGACGATCAGCATGCCACTGTACCGTCGTGTCGAGGCCAATGCGCAACTGATGGATTTCAAATGTGTGGAGTTCGTTGAGGAACTGCTTTACGGCGAGTGGCGACGCGAGCCTCTGCCGAGGTAGCGCCGCAGAAATCACAGGAATTTGTCTATGATTCAAGCGGGAAAAAATGTGGTTGCGGCGGTGGGGCTACTTGCTGCGACGATGTTGGCGCAGGCGCAGATTCAGCGTACAGAGGAAGGTCTGCCGGATCTGACCGGCACCTATGATATCGCCACTATCACCCCACTGCAGCGCCCTGAAGCGTTTGGTGAAAAACAGTTTCTGACACAGGAACAGGCAGACGAGATGGCCGCGCGGGCACATGCGCGCATTGCCGATGATTCCAAGCAGAGCGATCCCGATCGCGGTGCACCACCGGCTGGTGGGGACGGCTCGCCAGGTGCTGCGGGAAACGTTGGTGGCTACAACGCTTTCTGGATTGATCCGGGGGAAGCCGCCTTCACGATAGACGGAAAGTTCCGTACGTCGATTCTGACGCAGCCGAAAAATGGCAGGCGGCCGGAGATGACACCGAGCGGTCGTAAAAAAGCGATGGCACGCCGCGCATTGTTCCGTGAAAACAGAGGGGACGCCTGGTGGCTCGAACTTGAAGGTCCCGGTCCGTACGATGACCCGGAAAGTCGCACGCTGAGCGATCGCTGTCTGTTGGGATTTGGCTCAACGGGTGGTCCACCCATGCTGCCGACGCTGTACAACAATCTCAAGCGCATCGTTCAGACGCCCGATCATGTGATGATTCTGGTCGAAATGATCCACGATGCGCGAATCATCAGACTCAACAGTGAACACCCACCCGCGAGCGTGAAGAAGTGGCTGGGCGATTCCATCGGCTGGTGGGAGGATGACACACTGATCGTGGAAACCACCAACTTCACCAGCCGACCGGCGTTATTCGGCGGCACGCAAGATCTTAAAGTGATCGAACGTTTCACGCGGGTTGATGAGAACACCCTGAACTACGCCTTTACCGTGGAAGATGTGAATTCATGGACCGAACCCTGGGGTGGTGAATACCCCTGGCCGACTACCGACACGCGGGTGTATGAGTATGCTTGCCACGAGGCAAACTACGCCATGGAAGGCATTTTGAAAGGAGCGCGTATCCTGGAGGCGGAGGCGCTGCAGGCCAAAGCTGGTGGTAATTGAGTTTATAATCGGCTAGGTAATCGGATGGATAATCCAGTGACTGAGGTAATTTGATGTTTAGACGTTTATTGATGATGTTGGCTGTTCCTGGCGTGCTCTGCGGATTCGCTGGCACCGCGTCGGCACACCATGCTTTTGGTGCTGAATTTGATCCCAACCGTCCGCTGATTCTGCGCGGACCGGTGACCCGGGTGGAGTGGGTGAACCCACACGCCTGGATCCATATGGAGATCACGAAGGAAGACGGCACAAAGGAAATCTGGATGGTGGAAGGCGGCACTCCGAATACGCTGTTGCGCCGGGGTCTGACGAGAAATTCTCTTATGCCTGGTACCGAGATAATCGTTGACGGCTATCAGAGCAAGGACCGCTCCAACCGGGCGAACGGCCGGGACGTGACCTTCACGGACGGCAGCAAGATCTTCCTGGGATCTTCGGGTACGGGCGCGCCAGACGACGGCCGCGACCCGTCGGATCGTTAGAGGTCCATCAAGCCTGCGCGCTGGGGCGGCTCGACACGAGCTTGTGCCAGCGCCAGAGGGCTGCGAGTTCCGGCTCGGGTTTCAGGTCTACCATAGCTGACGCGAAGTCTATTGCGATCAGGGCCGTGATGTCGGCAATGCTGAAGCGCGACGCGGCAACGTACTGCGTGGCTTCGAGTTCTTTGTTGAGTCGCGCGTAATAGCTGCGCACTCGTTCATCACTCTGCACCTTCGCTTCCGGGATCTGGCTGAAACGCCCGGCGGCCATACGTGCGACGATCGGTCCGTTTACCCAGGAAATGCCGATTTGCGACAGGAGTTCCAACTCGATGTGACGATTGCCCATCTCTACTAATCCCAGTTCCACGGCAGTCGCGCCGAACAGGTTGGGTAGCGGGTGTTCGGCTTCAATGTAGCGACAGATGGCCACCGACTCGGCGATGCAGGTGCCATCATCGAGTTCGAGAACAGGGATTTTAGCGCTGGGATTTTTCTTGAGAAATTCCGCCGAGCGATGTTCACCGCCTGCCAGATCGACGTTTACGAGCTCCACCGACACGTCCTTCTCGGCGAGAAACATCCTTACCCGGCGTGGATTCGGTGCTCCTGGAAAATCGTATAGTTTCATCGCGCGACCGCCACATACATGGAACGGAGCATTGTAACGGTTGTCCGGGGACAATACCGGCGCCGCTGGAACGTGCTGCAGGAAACTACCGCACTAAGTTCCGGATTGAAGCTCTTCCTTCAATCTGATGGGACCAGAACGATGCGGGTGTTTGCCGGTAATACCCGAGTAGAAGTCTCTGATCTTATCCATGTCGACGTTCGGTGTACCAGACAGGACGATACAGGGACCAATACCGCCGCAGTGTCTGGCGAAATCGAGAAAACTCAACACGACGGGCACATCGGCTGAACGAGCAATGTGATAGAAACCGGAGCGCCAGTTTTCCACCCGCCCGCGGGTACCTTCTGCGGGGATCACGAGTGCAAGTTCGCTGGCATCGTCGAATCTTTCCGCAACGCGCTGGACGTAACCACCGCGGGAGTCACGTACTACGGGTATGCCGCCAAGCTTGCGCATGAAATAGCCAGCGGGTCCCTTAAAGAGGGTGTGTTTACCAAGCCATGAGACTTTCATGTCGAGCGACATTGCCATCACCATCAGCCAGATGAAATCCCAGTTGGACGTATGCGGTGCAGCGATGAGCACGTAGCGGTCGATATCAGGGCGACTGCCTTCGATGCGCCAGCCGAACATCTTCAATAGAGCGCGGGCAATTCTCTGTTTCACGCTAAGCTACCTCAGACGTGAAGCGGCCAATTTCCGTCATGACCTCATCGAGACGCGTGAGGATAAACAAATGACCGCAATCGAACGTCCGCAATCTTGCGTTCGGAATCCTGTTTGCCAACAGTCTGGCATTCGCCAGCGGGATGATCGGATCATCCTCTCCCGCCAGCACGAGGGTTGGCGCCTCAATC
>JAPUFN010000176.1 GCA_027293665.1 Gammaproteobacteria bacterium
GGCCGACGGCAACGGCATCAGCGAGCAGATGCGCAACCAGGCGCTGTTTGTAGACCGTCTGAAAGATGGTTGCCAGCTCTGTCATCAAATGGGCAACCAGGCAACGCGCGAGATTCCCAACCCCAACGACTACGATTCCACCCGTCACGCGTGGGATCAGCGGGTGCAGATGGGCAACGGCAGCATGACCGTGCCCATGAGCCGGTTGGGACGTGAGCATGCGTTGGATATGTTCGCCGACTGGACCAACCGTATTAAGGCAGGTGAAGTACCTGCCGCACCGCCGCGACCTGATGGAATCGAACAGAACCTGGTGCTGACGCAGTGGGGCTGGTCCAACGACGAAGGTTTCGTTCACGACAGCGTGTCTACCGATAAACGCAATCCGCTGCTTTATCCCGATGGCCAGGTCTTCGGCGTCGCACAGGGTCAGGGCATGCTGACAATCACCGACCCAGTGGCAAATCAGTCACGCGAGCGGCCAATACCGATGCGGGTGAAAACGAACCGGAATGTCTCGTACGCCGGCGGCATGCCGTCAAACCCGCACAACCCGATGATGGACGCCAAGAATCGGGTGTGGATGACCTCCACCATTCGGCCGAATGAAAATCCCGACTGGTGCAAAGATTCAGATCATCCCTCGGTCAAGCGTTTCCCACTCGAGCGCAGCGGGCGACAGCTTTCGTACTTCGACGCGGCGACTGAAGAGTTCGTGTTGGTGGATACCTGCTACAGCACGCACCATCTGCAGTTTGCAGCGGATAAAAACGATACCCTGTGGTCTAGCGGCGACATGAATACTGTCGGTTGGTTTGACACCAGGAAGTTCGATCGGACGCAGGATGAAGCTGCCTCGCAAGGCTGGTGCCCGACAATTCTCGATACGAACGGCGACGGCAAAGTTGGTGCCTATGTCGAACCTGACGAGCCGCTGGATCCCACCCTGGATAAGCGGGTCGCCGGTTTCGCCTATGGGATCATTCCCAATCCGGCCGATGGCTCGGTATGGTTCACGCGGCCTTATCCGAACATGGTGCCGGGACAGATCCTGCGGCTGGATCCTGCAACCTGCCTGACCGAGCAGTATCAGCCACCCTTCGAGACGGACGCCGTGCCGCGCTCACAGTGGGGACACGGCCCGCGTGGCATCGATATCGACAAGAACGGCATTCTCTGGACCGCCCTTGGCGGTAGTGGCCATATCGCAAGCTTCGATCGCAGTAAGTGCAAGGTGCTCAACGGCCCAACGGCGACTGGTCAGCACTGTCCGGAAGGCTGGACGCTGCATCAGACACCGGGTCCGCAGATGAAGGGCGTTACCGCGGCAGGCAGCGCGGACTTCCACTACTACATCTGGGTCGACCAGTTCGACACACTGGGTCTCGGGGAAAACGTCGCGATTGCCAATGGCACGACTTCCGATGCACTCGTTGCCTGGCTGCCGGCTGAGTCCGAGATGGTTACGTTGCGGGTCCCTTATCCATTGGGCTTTTACACGCGTGGTCTTGATGGGCGGGTCGACGATCCGAAAGCCGGCTGGAAAGGTCGCGGGGTGTGGGCCAGCAACAACTCGGTGGTGCCCTGGCACAGCGAAGGCGGACGGGGTATGACCAGCGATATCGTTCGATTTCAGATTCGGCCGAACCCGCTGGCCGACTAGGAGATTTGTCGATATTTGAGCTCGCCGCGGACGAAGCCAGCGCTTACGAGAGCGATGGCTTCGTCATTCGTGAGAACGTGTTTAGCTCCGCGGAGATCGCCAGACTGGGTGAGGCGGCGGAACGGGCTGTGGCGCTCGCTGCGAGACTTGGCAGACAAGGCAAGACCTACACACTCGATGGCAACCGATTCGTTGACGCGGATCATCTGACTATTCAGTACGAACACGGTCCGGCGAGTGAGACGATTCGAGTCATCGAACCCGTCCATGAACTCGATGCTGAGTTGGATGCGCTTATCGACGATCCACGCATCGTAGAACCCATGTGTGACCTGGTCGGTTGCGAACAGGTATCTCTATGGACGGGCAAGCTCAATTTGAAGAGACCGCGGGAGGGATCTGGTTTCCGCTGGCATCAGGATTCTCCCTACTGGATTCACGACAGCTCTCACGTCGATCGCCTGCCCAATGTGTTGATCACTCTGGACGATGCAACCGAAGCCAACGGTTGCATGCGTATCATTCGCGGCAGCCACACCAATGGCTGCCTGCCGGGCATTGGTGATGGTAGCCAGTTGGAGGGGTTTTTTACCGATCCGGCATGCTTCGATGAGACTCAGCAGGTGCCACTGGTGGTGGCAGCCGGTTCACTCGTGTTCTTTCATCCGCATTCGGTGCATGGTTCGCAGCCTAATGCTTCGGATGTTGCGAGACGTGCCCTGATACTGACCTATCAACCTGCGGGTTTTCCAATGTTGAAGTCCGGCGAGTTGCGTAATGCTGTGGTCCCCAATGGTGGTGTCTCCTGATTTCGAAGGGAGCCAGCTGAGCGATTTGGCCTGGCTGCAACGAATCGAAATGGTGTTTATTGAGTGTTAAGGTGATCGCGCCTAATCAAATCGGGGGGATGACCATGGCACAATTCCTGGTGCCTTACACGGCACAAACATATGCTGCGCTGCGCATTGTGGCGGGCTTCTTGTTTCTGTGGCACGGTGCTCAAAAGCTGTTTAGCTTTCCAGTACCTGCAATGGAAGGTATGCCTGCTTTCATTCAATTTGGCGCTGGTCCAATCGAGCTTGTTGGTGGTGCGCTTGTCATGATTGGGCTGTTCACACGCTGGGCAGCCTTTGTCTGCAGCGGAACGATGGCGATAGCGTATTGGATGGCTCATGGTATGAACGCGCTGTTCCCGATTCAAAATGGTGGAGAACTGGCGGCACTGTATTGCTTTCTGTTTTTGTTCATCGCGGCGAACGGTAGTGGTATCTGGAGTGTGGAGGGAGCGAAGACTACGTCTGCATGACGTTCATCCATCCCCCGGCCCCGTGCCGGCATAACAAGAGGTTCGTGCGCCTGAAATGACCGAAGATAATGCAGAAGCGGCGTTGGAATATCCGCTGGATCAACTGAAGGTATTGG
>JAPUFN010000177.1 GCA_027293665.1 Gammaproteobacteria bacterium
CTCATCGCACACCTGGTCGACTATCCAAATACCCAACTCGAAAGCGACGTCGAGGAATTTCTGTTCTGGTCTGTGCTCGACTTCGGTCAGCGCCCGACTCTGACCGTGAACCACGTCGCTTCGATTCGTCCCGCGAATCCTGAGTTCGGGCACGTCGTGATGATTAAGAATATCTACGCAAACCACTATTTTGGCGGCAGAGTCACCCTGGGAGTGGTTCTGACAGATGGCGCTCTGGCCGCGCCGGGAACGCATCTGCTGCTCGTCGACCAGCTGCTCTACGACGGCAGGTTGAACCGTATCTTGCGCGCGGTCGTCAAGCGAGGAATCGTCAATGACATGGAGAATCGTCTGCGATTCATACGGGAATTGATTGCTACCCAACCTGACCTGTAACCGTTAACTAATTCCCGTGAACAACGATGGAGTCATCGTATGAGTGATGACATGGCGCGCAAACGAATCGTCTATGACTCTCCCGGGATGCGGGAAGTCACTCTGCAGCGCGATCTTGTTTACGGCAATTCCGCCGACGGTAACCCGCTACTGATGGACCTCTACCACCCGGCTGCAGTAAAAGGTCGAGCCGCTTTACCCGTAGTCGTCTTTGTCGCCGGTTATCCAGACCCCGGGTTCAGCAAAGTTTTCGGTTGCAGGTTCAAGGAAATGGGTGCCTATGTCTCGTGGAGCGAATTGATCGCGGCGTCCGGGATGGTTGCCATCAGCTACACGAACGAACAGCCCGTGGAAGATCTATCGACGTTGCTGCGACACCTCGCAGAAGATGCAGAGTCACTGGGTATCGATGCTGGCCGGATTGGACTCTGGGCCTGCTCAGGCAATGTTCCGACAGCACTCGCTGAATTAATCGACGACCCGTCAGCAGGCGCGATCGCATGTGCAGCCCTTTGTTATGGATACATGTTGGATCTGGACGCTGATACTGCGGTGAAAGACGCGGCCAAAACTTTCGGTTTTGCAACAGCCATTTCAGATATGACCGCGGCCGATCTCAACCTCTCAACACCGCTGCTCGTCGTACAGGCAGGTAAAGATCAGATGCCCGGAATCAATCGCACGATCGACCGATTCTGCGTGGCACTGCTGGCTACAGACAATGCAAAACTAACGCGGTTGAACCTGCCCGACGCGGTTCACGCGTTCGACCTGGAGCAGGACTCGCAGGCATCGCGTGAAGCAATTTCAGAGATAGTGGAATTCCTCAAAGCCCGCCTGTGCGGCTAGCACACACCGCTGCGTGCAAGACACCTAATCCGCCTGAGAGGGCGTTTTATTTCGCCCAGCCAGTTTCGTAGTCGGCACTGATTCCCGGACCCTTCACGCGCAGGTGCGCAATCTTCCACGCCCCGTCGGCCTTCAAGTAATCTTCGTGGTAGCGGGTAGATTGCCATTTAGCCTGGTTGTTTTTGCGAAACGTGAACGGTCCGAAGAAATACCACGTGCCCTGTGCCCGATCGCCGTCAATCTCGATGATCGGATTCATCACCATGTGCTGCGAGAAACTCATCATCTTCTGAAAACCGATGAAGAGTTCGCGAATGGCTGCGTGGCCTTCTGCTTTAGCAATACCCCGACCTTCCCAGATCCCATCGACGCAGAACACATCCGTGATCCTGTCCGGATTGTGGTCGTCGTCACAGATCTCACAGTAGCGGGCCTTGAGCTGCTTGATGGCTTCGATGTCTTCGAGCCGGGTGAGGCGAGCTGCCAGTTCTTCGAGTTCCATATCTCTCCCTTCCTTCGTAGCTCTCAAGCCGAATGAAACGTCGGCTACAGTTTTCGCAGCACCGGCTCTTCGCCCGTGCTGCCTTTTGTTATGCCGGAGTATTTTGCCGTGCGCGCAGACGAGCGCGGAAACGTCTTCGAGATTCCCGGTCCGGCCGCAGTCAATCCACCATCGACAATCAGTTCCTCACCGGTGACGAACACAGAATCGTCGCTGGCGAAGAACAGCGCCGCCCCGGCTATGTACTCACCACGACCGTAGTCCGGCCAGGGCTGTGCCTTGGCGAACGCGGCACGCGTTCTTTCCGGGCGGCCACCGTCGGCGAGCGGGGTTGAGATGTAACCGGGGCAGATTGAGTTCACGCGGATACGCTCTGGCGCCAACTCCACCGCGGCGGATCGGGTCAGGTTGATTACCGCCGCCTTTGCCGCCGAGTAAACCAGAGGACCGGCGTCGCCACTTATTCCGGCAATGGACGCCGTGTTGATTATGGAACCACCTTCGCCCTGTTCGCGCAGAATGCGCGCAGCATGCTTGATGCCGAGAAACACGCCTTTCGCAAGCACATCGAACGTGTAGTCCCAATCTTCTACCGAGGTTTCCGTCAGGGGACCTATCGCACCGCCAACACCTGCATTGTTGAACACTACGTCGAGGCGGCCGAAGGAATCGATAGCGCTATTGAGCATCCCAATGACGTCTTCTTCGCGTGCCACGTCGGTTCGGACAAACGACACCGCATCGCCAAATCCCGCTGTCGAGGCTTGCGCCACGGCTGCTTCCCCGGTGACCGCGTTGTAGTCGGCTATGACGACGCGCGCGCCTTCCTCCAGAAATCGCATGACAGTCGCCAACCCCATGCCGCTGGCACCACCGGTGATGACAGCCACTTTGTCCTGCAATCGCATGAGTCCTCTCCCCCGAAATCAGCACGCAGTGTACGACAGATTCCAGCCGCCGACACGACGGCTGGCAGCCAGGCGTGGTGAAGTTTCAATAGAGCCCGTATATTTACACCGATGAGCGACACCGCCGCTATCACCTCTCCACGCTACTTCTACGGCTACAATCTGGCAGCCTACAGCTTTGTCATCAGCTTTCTGGCGTCGAGCTTCTTCCTGCATTCGCGGGGCATCTTCTTCCCATACTGGATGGAGGAATTCGCCGCTGAGAAAACGCAGATTTCGCTCGTGATCAGCCTCACGCTTTTTACCGGCAGCTGTATTGCGCCCCTTACGGGATACTGCATCGACCGCTTCCCCGTACGCGCAATCATAATCATCGCCGCGCTCTGGCTCGCCGTGGGTTATGCATTGCTACAACTGGTCGATGGCTACATCGTTTTTCTTCTGACACTCGTCGTATTTCAGGGCATCGGCTGGACAGGTGTTGGACCGCTTGCGCAGACAAAACTGATGGTGAACTGGTTTTCACGCAACCGCGGTATGGCGCTTGGCGTAGCAATCATGGGTATTTCCGTGGCCGGCATCATCATGCCAACAGCGGCAACCTTTCTCGCAGAAAACATCGGTTGGCGCGACACCTATTCACTCTATGCAGTAACGCTCCTGGCGGTCGTGATACCGCTGACACTGCTGGTGGTCAAACAGGAACCGGCCGAGCTCGGACTCAATCCCGATGGCGATCCGACGCCTCACGAGTCCCCCTCGGCGTTGACCGCTACGGCAACGACCACGAGCACTCAAACAAACCGGGCCGTCTATAAAGAATTCCTGACGTCGAAGGCTTTCTGGAGCATCGTGATTACGTTCGGTCTCATGAACGGGGTCTACAGCGCGATGATCACTCATCTGCCAACCTATCTGACCACTGAACTGAGCTTCGACCTCTACCAGGCGTCCTACATGTTGGGGGTTGCCGGTGCTTTCGCGATTGCGGGGAAAATCGTCCTCGGCTGGATGATGGACCACATCAGCGCAAAAGTTACCGTGTTGAGCGCCGTGTCTGCTTACTTGTTATCAACAATAATTTTCATGTCCGTCAACAGCTACGGACTCATGATGCTTGCGGCGGGTTTATTTGGTCTCGGCTTCGGTGGCATGGTGCCAGTGCGCTCGGTATTGCTCTCGCGTCTGTTCGGGGTGGCTAAGTTTTCTCGCGTGAACGGCCTACTGTCTTTCTTTCTCGCACCGGCCACTTTCTGGGTACTGATCACGGGTTACATTGCCGACACCACCGGCACGTACGTGACTGCCTTTCAGGTCTGGGCAGTGGCCTTCGTGCTGGCCGGAGTAGTCTCAGCGTTCATCAAACTGCCGGAACGGCATGACGCCGTGAACTAACTACGTTCGCTTCGCCGTGAATTGAATACGCAACCCACTACCAGCCACCACCCCCGCCGCCGCCGCCACCGCCGCCAGAAGAGCCTCCACCACCGCCGCCGGACGAAGACCCCGGCGCCTGACCCGCGGAAGAAATGGCGGATGTGAAACCGCTGCCGACGTTGCTTGCAAAGCCATCCAGATTTCTGTGGTTGAAATCACCGTGATACCAGCGCGGCTGGTATCCGCTCTGTTGATTCTGCAACGCTGCGAACACACCAGTGAACTGTTCAGCCCAGTCCTGTTCAACGCCTAGCGCTACCGCGAACGGCAGATACTGCTCGAAAAGTTGCGGAGTCATGTCCGGCGGATGGCGCAGATTCAAGTCGTCCTTTTCGGCAACCTTCAGATACAGCTCAAATCCTTCGAGCTTGTCCAGCAATTCCCGGCCGCGACGCGTGGGTGCTTTCATCAACCACAGGGAAACGACGTGCAGCACCACGTTGGCAAGATAAGCCACCACAACCAGAGGGGTGAACGCGCCCAGTGCAATGATCACAATCAGCACTGTCAGCGAACCCAGGAACGACGGCAGTAGCCGGCTGGTATTCTTGAAAAAATATTTGTTCTGGTAGTCACGTCTCAACGCTCTTCGATGCGCGCTCCGAGCCTTGCTGATCGTCTTGTGATTTTTATTGTCGAGCTCCAGCACCGAGCCGTCCCTGAAGAGTTTCTGGTGCAGGACCGACTCTCCGGGTGCAAGCTCCTCAGTGGAGGATTCTTTGAGCAAGGAGTAGTCATCATCATCCTGGACGATGCTCAGATGACCTTTTACAGCCAGATTAATGACAGCGGCACTCAGCGCCTTGCTGTCGTAGCCCATCTTAGAGATATAGCGGGCAGATGCCGGTGAGTAGCCCTCCGGCGGTTCGTAGTGGGCAAATATCACACCCGCTGACGGGTCACGCCCATAACGCGACCAGGCCAGGTAAAGATAGAGTGCGCTGGCCAGCAACGCGGTCAATGCCAACAACAATCCAAGATTGTCCTTCAGCAGATAACCCAGCCGCTCCAGCCAATCGGGTTCGGCCACCACGCCTTTTGGCCAGCTGGCAACGAGCGTCAATCCTTCGCGACTGCCAAGTCCACGGCTGGTTCGAATGCCAGCCTGGCCGTCCAGTACTTCGACCGTGTATTCCTGACCAGATTCGCCGTATCTTCCCATGTACCCTTCCATGGCAATATCGCTTGCACTCACGGAGCCGGGTAACCTCACGGTGGCGCTTGCCACATTGATCGGAAAGTCCCAACCATTGCCCGTGACATTCCAATAGAGCTCATCGTGGTCTTCGAAGTAACCGATCTGTCGATTGGTGTGGTAGCGGATGGTGTAGCTGTACTCGCCGTTCGGCAGGAGCGTATCGCCACGGCCGGCATAAACCCGAACACCATTGGATCGCTTCTCCGTGTGCCAGGCTTCCGCTGCACCATCGCGGGTGACACCGAGCACCACAAAATCAACGACGAATCGATTACCGTATTGATCTGTGTAGTCGGTTGGAAAATCCCGGTAGATGCCGCGCCGGATGTTCTGCCCTTCAGCCCTGACGCGAATGGTTTCGTCCACGGTCATCGTCGCGTCGCTTGCAATGCTGATATCGCTGTGGAACGAAAGAATCCGCTCATCGCTGAAGGCGACGTCATGCGATAACAAGGTAACGAAAAGAATCAGCGTCCATGCCAAATTCTCCTTATTCATTCATCTAACTCCACTTTGGGCGTAACGCGGGCGTCTGCCTCCACCTCGAAAAACTCAGCCGTTTTAAATCCGAGCCACCGGGCGATGAGCAGATGTGGGAATGATTCGACTCGAGTGTTCAGCATGCGCACGGCACCGTTATAGAACCTGCGAGCGTACTGAAGATGGTCTTCAACTTCTGTGAGCCCCGTCGAGAGCTGGCGGAAATTTTCATCGGCCTGCAGGTCCGGGTAGTCCTCAGCTACTGCAATCAGGCGGTGCAGGCCTGCCTCCATTGCATCTTCGAGCGCTGCCTTTTCCGGTAAATTCGAAGCCGCCTCGCTGCGTGTACGCAACTCGGTCACCGCCGAGAACGTTGCTTTCTCGTAGTCCGCGTAGGCTTTGACCGCACTCACGAGCTGCGGCACAAGATCGTGACGCCGCATGAGCTGCACATCGATGTCGCTCCAGGCATTGCGCACCTGATTGCGATCTCTCACCAGCCGGTTGTAGATCCAGATACCAGCTGCCGCGAGGATAGCAACGGTGACCAGAGAACTGGTCATGCACGTCTACTACACGAAGGAAACGACGCCAGCATACCTCAGGCCTAACCAGTCTGATGGAACACCGGCCAGCGAGCCGTAAATTCACCGTCTTTTACTGCCAGAAGATCACCAAACTGCAGCATGACGAATTCGCTCTGTGTGGGTCGCAGAAACATGTAGTCGTCCACCTGCAGATCGACCGCGTTCGAAGTTGTGATCGGACTTTGATTGGTGCTCTGATAAATCGGCTCACCGATATCCGGCGGTGACACCATGCGCGCCTTCCAGTAGCCGCCGTAGATGTAATACACGCGTTCGACCCCAGGTGGCGTTTGTGGCAGGAAGCTGAGATCGTCGTAGCGCTTCAGAACCGGGGTGGCGATAAACAGCGCGGGCCGATTCTCCGTGAGATGAAACGTATCGAAATCTGTCGGCATCACCACGCCGGAACCCGCCGACAAGTCGTTCATCGTCGCGTCGCGTTCATAGATTCTGAGTGTGTGGCTGCCCGCGCCGTTGAGGGTAAGCTTAGCAACATCGATCCCCGCTGATTTCGCGCCATCCAGAAATCCGCGATAAATACCGAGTACATTTTCGACAGCCGGGTGGTCGAGTGCTGCCTGCATACCGGTGAGATGTGGCTCATACCCCATGAAGCCGGCAAAGCTCAAATGCTCGGGGTCGGCCAGCATCACCTGCAGGGCGGCATCAAGTGCAGCCGGTGCCGCCAGTCCGCCGCGATGCAGGCCGACGTCGAGCTCCAGGTTGATGCGCATCTTTACGCCGAGTTCGCGCGCCAACGACTGGTATTGCAGTAAACGCTCTTGAGTATCGATCAACCACTGCACCTGATTGGCCGCATCATAGGGCGTGTTGCCAAGCTTGTGATAAAACGTTCGGGCAGCGCTGACAGGCATCGGTTTGCCCAGCAGCGAATCCGCGTTCGGGAACGCTTGCGCAATGGCATTGAGAAACGGCTGGTGAAACACCATGAGCGAATTCGTCTTCGCCCGCTGCATCACTCTTTCCAGCAGAGGCACAGACGGCAGCGACTTCACCACCACGCGATAAGTCTTATCCCGCCCGACAGATCCAGCGAGCACATCGATATTGCGATCCATGCGCTCGGTGTCGATCAACATCACCGGATGGCCAGGGCCTTCGCGCTTGAGCAGGTCGTTGAGCCGGGAGAAGTAGGCATCGTGAGTGCCTGCCCGCGTCTGCGGCGACCACAGCAGGGCGCCGCTACCCGTCGCGGCCGCGAGGCTTGCCGCACTCAAAAGTAGTTCTCGCCGTTTCATAGTGTCATTCCTGGTGTCAGCGCGACGTATTCACCAAGCAGCGTATCAGCTGATAAATACTTTGCGTAAATGGTCATTGAGCATTCGGCCTGTCGGATCGAGGCTCTGCCGTAGCTCCTGAAAATCCCTGAAATGTGGATACAGGGCAGTCAACTCTCTGGCACCGAGTGAGTGCACTTTTCCCCAATGCGGTCGGCCGCCGTATTTCCAGAAAATCGGTTCAATCAGATCGAAGTAAGGCCGGTAGTCTTCTTCTGCCGTTCGATGAATAGATATCGCTGCATGGTCTTCGTCACCGGAGCTCATGCTCAGCCAGGTGTCATCTCTGCTGACATAGCGATACTCGAGCGGAAACACCACGTCGACTTCCTTGTCAATTATTGTCCGCAGCACCTCTCGCAAACATTCCGCTCCCGCTTCCAGCGGAATCGCGTACTCCATCTCGTTGAATCGATTGTTGCGGACATTGCTCAGAATTCTGTACGACTCATCCACCGCCTCGCTTTCACCGATCTGTTCGGCCAGCCCGTTGACCAGCGGCAGACGCTCGCGCGGCGGCACCTGAGTCCAACTGCGCATGGCATCGGCAAATGCGGCATCGGCTTCGGGCGACGGGGGAGGGTTGTTGATGGGTTCGTCGGTCTCGTCGATCGACAGTGTCAGGGCGTAGTCGGAATGCGTCAGCGGGAACATCTCGAAGTGGCGATGGCTCGCGGCAGACTCAGCGAAACCCTCCAGCACTTCTTCAATAGGCTGGACCCAGTTTTTCGCTTTCAGGCGATAGTTATCACTATTCTGCATCGTCATCCGGGTGATCACACCAAGCGAACCGAGACTGACCCGCGCCGCATTGAAGAGTTCCGGGTTG
>JAPUFN010000178.1 GCA_027293665.1 Gammaproteobacteria bacterium
CATTTGCCTTCAGCGTCCTTGTCTTCGCCGCACTTGCCTTCAGCGTCCTTGTCTTCGCCGCACTTGCCTTCAGCGTCCTTGTCTTCGCCGCACTTGCCTTCAGCGTCCTTGTCTTCGCCTCACTTGCCTTCAGCGTCCTTGTCTTCGCCGCATTTACCTTCGCCGTCCTTGTCTTCGCCGCACTTGCCTTCGCTATCCTTGTCTTCGCCGCACTTACCTTCGCCGTCTTTGTCTTCACCGCACTTGCCTTCGCCGCATTTTCCCTCGGCGTCGCCTTGTGCAAGTTGATCGTAGCCATTTTCCAGCTCTTCGGCTGCAAACGGATTTTCAGCATAAACGAAACTAGCTGCCGCCAGAGAGGCGACGAAGGACGTACCTACCGCAGCAGTGATGGGCTTGAGTTTTTTGTTGGACAATATTGTCTTCGACATTCGTACGTTCTCCTCTCCCAGTCCCGTCCCGGGCTGGTATAGATTGGGTTGCAAACGCTGAAGCTGCAGCGTTCACGGAATATGACCCAGGGTCAACTGATTGGTTCCCCCGAATCCCTTAAGTTGAGCTTAAGTACTCCGCAGTATAGCGGGCTTTTGCAAAAAGCATATGCCGCCGGCAAACCGCCTATATCAGCCCCAGTTGTCGTTCGAGCTGCTGCATGGCCCGATCCAGGCGCTTCGGCGAAGCCTTGCCCCGGGTGCCCAGGGGTTCGGCAAATACAGCCACTTTAAGCTCTTCGAGCATAAATCTCAGATTCTGCCAGTCGCCAATCGAGGCATTGCCCGCCTCCCGCAGGCGCCGCAGCCTGTCGCTGAATTCGCTGATAACGACCGTCAATTCCTGATCCTTGTGCACCTTTCCCTGCAGGTTTCGCAATCGATAGCGGGCAGCTTCGAGATAGCGCGGGAGCTCCGGCAGAATGTCAGGGGGTGTCTCGCTCAGAACCGTGGGGGGCACCAGAGCGACGAGCTGTATTTCGATATCCTCGACGGTGCGGGCAAACGCCGGGGAATCCGCCGCTCGAACTTCCCGCAACAGTGCAAGTCTCAGTTCAAGCACTTCTGTGAGGTGCAGCTTCAGCTCAGCGTAGCAGTCCGCCAGCTTTCCTTTATGCAACGCAATGCGCTGGCTGAAGTCAGCGGCATTCTCAGGCAGCGGCCTGCCCTCGAAAAAACAGTTCCATGCGCTCGTGCGTAGAAGCTCGTCTTTGAGTACCTCCGCGTTGCCCAATGGTGCATAAAGCAGACCAAGCTCACGATCCTGACTGAGTTGCTTCTTCAGATATCGGGTTGCCGCGGTCAGTTGCAGGAGTGCAAGTCTTGCATAGCCTCTGCGATTCGCCCTCGCTTGATCCTGCGCGGACAGAAGTTGCCGCAAGCCTACTGTCTCACCCTCATCCACAAGTGCAGGATAGGCAATTACCTCACTGCCCCCTTCACCGAGAACCACCGACGCAGGCATCGGTTCTCGCGGGAACTCAACGAGGCCGGCCTCCTCATGGCGTTCACGCAGGCCGCCTCCCATCCGCTGTTCCAACAGGCGGGCAAAGCGCTTCTGCAGTTCCTGTAGATCTCTTCCCTGGTCGATCACCCGGCCTTGCTCGTTTAATACCTGCACGTTCACCAGCCAGTGGGGATCAATCCTCGCCTTGTCCCAGTCCGTAGCATTGATAGCAACGCGAAATTCGTTACGCAGCGCATCGGCAAGTGCAACTGGCAGCCGACCCTGCCGGTATTGCCGGGGATTGAGGAGCACCGGCAGTATCTGCGCAACACTGTCAGGCACCGGTGCCAGAATACGTCGTTTGCTTTTAGGCAGTGATCTCAGCCATTGCTCGCAGACCCCGGCGAACATTCCCGGAACAGACCATTCGAGAGCCTCAGCAACGAGCGCGCCGAGGGTCCCAACGCTTACCTGGATCGATACACCGTCGTCGGCTGCACCCGGAGCAAAGCGGTATTTCAATGCAAACGTGGCAGCGCGCTGCTGTAACTGAGCTGGAAATTCTTCCTCTGAATACTCAGCACTAGGATCTCGACTGAGCTGGTCAGCGGTAAAAAGCAGCTTTTCGCGGCTGGACGGATCAGCTTTGCGCAACCACGCCGCCAGTGTTCGAGCCGTCAGGATCTCTTCTGGAATCCGTTCAGCGTATAGCGCTGCAATTTCTGGCTCGGCCAGTAAAAGATCCCGCCGTCGCCCCTTGTCTTCCAGATCCTGGACCTTCGCCATCTCGAGCAGATTGTGTTCGAGAAAATCCGGTGGCTGTTTGATTGCACCGCGGACAAGGCCTTCAAGGAGAAACAACTCTCGGCTGATCGCCGGATCGATTCGGCTGTAACTGACCTGTCGGCGTTCAGCGAGCATCAAGCCGAAAAGCGTTACGGTTTCATAAGCGAGCGTTTCCCCTCTGCGAATACTCCAATGGGGTTCGCTGTGGCTCCTTTTAATGAGGTGTCCGGCCGCTTCTTCGATCCAACGCGGCTCAACGTTCGCCACGTGGCGCGCGTAAATCCTGCTGGTCTCGGCAATCTCACTGGCGATGAGCCACTTCGGCGTACGATCAGCCAGGGTCGAGCCCGGAAAAATTCTGAACTTCAGGTTGCGTGGGCCGAGATAGTTGCCCTTTTCTTCATGCAGGCCGATGAGGCTCAGGGACCCTCTCAACAATGCCTGATGAATACTGGCGTAGGCTGCCGGTTCTTTGTTCAAGCGCATGTTGAGATCTCGCGCGGCCACCAGCAGCTGCCGATGCAGTTCGCGCCATTCCCACATTCGTGGTTGGGAGAGGAATTTTCGACTGAGTTCCTTCCGCAATACCGCACGGCTCATTGCCTGACGCGATCGTTCGAACCACTGCCAGAGATTGTAAAAAGCGAGAAAGTCAGATTGCGGATCGTTCCAGCTTTCGTGTGCGCGGTCGGCGCTGCCCTGTTTTTCAACTGGCCGCTCCCGCGGATCCTGAATCGCCAGCGCGCTGACAATGATCAGTACCTCCGTGAGCGCGCGAGTCTGATCTGCCGCGATCAACATTCTTGCCAGACGCGGATCCACCGGCAAGCGGGCCATTGTGCGGCCAATCCCGGTTAAGCGCTCACCCGCCAGCGCACCGAGTTCTGTGAGCAGTTTTTCAGCGTCTCGCACGACTCGCGGATCAGGTGGTTCCAGAAACGGGAACTTCAACGGCTCACCAAGTCCGAACGCTTTCATCTGGAGCACGACTGATGCCAGATTGGTCCGTTTGATCTCGGGGTCGGTATAAG
Source organism: Gammaproteobacteria bacterium (assembly GCA_027293665.1). Taxonomy (GTDB): domain Bacteria; phylum Pseudomonadota; class Gammaproteobacteria; order Pseudomonadales; family Azotimanducaceae; genus SZUA-309. Next base: position 3,255 of record JAPUFN010000178.1, read on the forward strand.
CCGGACGGTTTGCAAAATCATCCTGGGTGTAAAGCCGGAAGCATCGTCCCGGTGCTATCCGACCGCAACGACCCGCTCTCTGGTTAGCGGACGCCTGTGAAATTGCCTCTATGGGAAGTCGCTGTAGTTTTGAGCGATAGGAATAGCGGCTGATGCGGGCGAGTCCCGGATCGATGACGTACCCGATGTTGGGTACCGTCAACGAGGTTTCAGCAACATTGGTCGCCAGAACGATGCGCCGTTTCTTACCAGGTTTGAATACGCGCTGCTGATCTGCATTAGAAAGTCGGGCGTACAGCGGTAGAATCTCGAAGTGCTCACCCACTGCCTGGCGCAGAGAACGCGCAGTCTGCATGATCTCACGCTCACCGGTTTGAAAGACGAGTACGTCCCGTGCACCGAGTTGCGGACCCGTGCGAATGTCATCGAGGCATTCGAGCAGTGCAGCTTCTGCATCAACACCAGGATCAGAGTCGTCATCCAGGTAGTTGATCTCCACAGGGTAACTACGTCCGCTGACCTCAACGACTGGCGCGTCATTAAAGTGACTGGCGAAGGATTCAACATCGATTGTGGCACTGGTGATGATCAACTTGAGATCGCGGCGCCGACGCATTAGTTTTTTTAAATAGCCGAGGAGAAAATCGACGTTGAGGCTACGTTCGTGCGCTTCATCGACGATCACGACATCGTACTTGCTGAGCTCGCGATCGCGCCGAATTTCAGCGAGCAATAATCCGTCGGTAAGCAGCTTGATGCGAGTGTTCGCAGAAACCTTATCCGTGAATCGAACCGCGTAGCCAACTTCTTCGCCCACAGTGACCGATAACTCTTCGGCGATGCGAGTTGCAACTGTTCGGGCGGCCAATCGGCGAGGTTGCGTGTGGGCAATCATGCGGTCGACGCCGAACCCGGCCAGCAGACAGATTTTCGGTAGCTGGGTGGTCTTACCCGACCCCGTTTCACCGGCAACAACGATCACCTGGTGCGCCGTCAGCAATGCGCCTATCTCTGCGGCGTACTCGCTTATCGGCAGTTCTGCGGGAATTTTTATGTTGTCGGTGCTCACATCAACCACCAACTCGGTTACGAAGCATTACAACTGATCCGGTACAGGATTCTAAAGTAGGCGTGTTCGGACAACGTCTGAGCTGGCAGTCGGCCGCCCTGAGCTGGCAGGCGGCTGCGGCAGCCGTTGCCCTGTGCAAACTGCAGCCGGATCGTGCGATCGTAAGGTGCCCGATTCGGCTTTTTTTGCCCCAATCTGGCCTCTTTACCTATTTGGCCTCTTACTTACTTAGAGAGGACGTTCATTCCTTCTTCGAGACCACGAATGGTCAGAGGATACATCTGGCCGCCAACCAGATCCTTGGTCATCGACACTGAGGATGAGTATTCCCAGGTTTCCTGCGGCGTAGGGTTGATCCAGACTAGTTTGTCGTAGATTTCCGTAAACCGCTCCATCCAGTGAGCACCAGGCTCTTCGTTCCAATGTTCAACGCTGCCGCCGGCATGGGTGATCTCGTAGGGTGCCATCGTGGCATCTCCCACGAAAACGACTTTGTAGTCTTGTGCGTACTTGTTGAGTATCTCCCAGGTGGGCAGGCGTTCGTTCATCCGTCGGCGGTTGTCTTTCCAAACCGATTCGTAGATGAAGTTATGGAAGTAGAAGCTCTCCAGGTGTTTGAACTCGGTGCGTGTTGCAGAGAACAATTCCTCACAGATCTTCACATGGGCATCCATGGAGCCACCGATGTCCAGAAACAGAAGCACTTTGACCGTATTGCGGCGTTCGGGACGCATACGGATGTCGAGCATACCGCCGTTGTGGGCCGTCGAGCGGATAGTGTTATCCATGTCCAGCTCTTCATCGAGTCCTGTCCGGGCAAATTTTCGCAGGCGACGCAGGGCCAGCTTGATATTCCTCGTGCCAAGCTCGACCGAATCATCCAGGTTCTTGTACTGGCGCTGGTCCCAGACTTTTTTGGCTTTCTTCTTCTTGCCTTTGCCAAGCCCGCCAGGTCCCTTGCGACCATCGCGGTCGGGATTCTCACCCTCTTCTCCTTCCTTGCCTTCCTTCGCATCCTGTTCCGCCTGCCGCCGCTCTTCTTCCTCTTTGGCGTTCTGGAAGGCTTCGATCAATTTTTCCAAGCCACCGAGCGACTCGATTTTTGCAAGTTCCTCCGGCGTAAGTGATTTTTCAAACTCCCGGCGCAGCCACTCGTCAGGAATCATCGATTCCAGCAGACCGTGAAGATCCTCGAGTCCCTTGAAGTACGCGCTGAATGCCCGGTCGAATTTGTCGTAGTTTTTTTCGTCTTTGACGAGGCACGTTCGGCTCAGCAGATAGAAGTCATCAATGTTTGCGTAAACCAGACGATTCTGCAGCGCTGCAATCAGATCCATGAGTTCCCGGATCGTAACCGGCACCTTGTATTTCCTGAGCGTCAGGAAAAAATTAATCAGCATAACCGCCCTCTATTCAATGAGCCCCGGCAGGTCAGCCGCGGCTGTCTCGTCGATTCATGAACGCCAGTCGCTCGAGCAGATGAACATCCTGCTCGTTTTTGACCAGCGCACCATACAATGGCGGTATTGCCTTGGTCGTATCACGATTCGTCAGGATTTCATCAGGAATATCGTCAGCCATCAGCAGCTTGAGCCAGTCAATCAGTTCCGAGGTGGAAGGCTTTTTCTTGAGACCCGGCACTTTTCGAACGTCAAAGAATATGTCCATGGCTTCCTTTACCAGATCTTTCTTGATCTGCGGGAAGTGGACTTCAACGATCTGCTGCATGGTTTCGCGATCGGGGAAATTGATGTAGTGGAAAAAGCAACGTCTCAGAAACGCATCGGGTAATTCTTTTTCGTTGTTCGAGGTAATGATAACAACCGGACGTATTTTAGCCTTCACCGTTTCACCGAGTTCGTAGACGAAGAACTCCATTCGGTCGAGTTCCTGTAGTAGATCATTTGGAAATTCGATGTCAGCTTTGTCGATTTCATCGATGAGCAGCACTACCCGCTCTTCGGCGTCAAACGCTTCCCAGAGCTTTCCCTTCCTGATGTAGTTGCGAATATCCCGTACCCGTTCATCACCAAGCTGTGAGTCGCGCAAGCGACTGACCGCGTCGTATTCATACAGGCCGTTCAAAGCTTTCGTGGTTGATTTGATGTGCCACTGAATCAACGGCATGCCAAGGGTGTTGGCCACTTCTTCTGCCAACAATGTCTTGCCGGTACCAGGTTCGCCTTTCACCAGCAAAGGACGTTCCAGTTTTACCGCCGCATCCACCGCCATGCTCAATTCATCGGTGGAAATATATGTTTCAGTGCTGTCAAAAATCATGCAAATGTCCCGAAGGGTTTTTCAACCAAAACGCGGTACTTTAAAGTAGCGGTGAGACGCGGACAAGTAGCGGCGCTAGCCGGCGGCGGCGAAGCACACGCAGCACCGTCGGACGCTACCGGCAATGGTTAGTTGGTCCGACTAAATATTTATTTTTTTCAATATGTTAGCTTCTATATCTAATTGTTATTCAATGCTCCAGCGCGGCCGCGGTACCAGCAGTTCTGAGCGCCGAGTCGCGCCGCATCCGGTACACGGTCCAACCAACCACAGCAACGAGAATCACAACGCTTGCCAGCAACAGCAAACGTAACGACTGCCCCGGCTGGCCGTCGACCTGAAAGAGCCCCTCGAACAGCGCGATCAGGAAAGCGGGTGCATAACTACCTGGAAACTGAGGAACCGGAGCCGGCAATACCAGCCAGACCGGAATGAGCAGGCGAACGAGGAGCCTCAGCCAGCGCGGCGAAAATCCCCTGGTGAGAAAAAAAAGTCCAACCGAACCGACCCCCGCAGCCAGCGATACGATAATCCAGGCATTGAGAGACTGCATCAGGTTTCGACCCAATCCACGACATGTTCCTGATACTCATCTTCATGGACCATGCGCACGGGGATGACTCGATCCCGGACACTGATTTTAGCTTCATGCACACTCTCAGAAGAGCCGGAAATCAAAGGATGCCAGGGTAGCAATCCCTTGCCTTCTGCAACGCGGCGGTAGCCACAGGTCACCGGCAGCCAACGCAGCGTGCTCACCAGATCTGCGTCGAAATCGATGCAGTCCTTCACCAGCTTGTGGCGTTCCGGGTAGCGGGTACAGCGACAACGATCTGTGTCCAACAGATCGCAAACCAACCCTGTGTAGTGGATTGAGCCATCATCCTCATCTTCAAGTTTAACCATGCAGCACCGCGCGCAACCATCGCACAGAGCCTCCCACTCCTCTTCATTGAGTTCACCCAGGGACTTGTCCTCCCAAAACGCCATCAGGACAAATCCGCTGGATCGCCCGGCGGCAGTTGCAGGTAGTAACCGGCACTCTCGATCTGAGCGAGCACCTGATCAGCATTCGCCCGGGCAAGGCTTCGCTCTGGAGTGAGTTCGATGGACAAAGCTTCCTTCGGTTCGCCGAATCGATCCAGCAACGCCTGTGGCACGCGAGTCAATGCCTCTGCGTAGTCGACGTAAAGATACATGTCCTGCTTACGCGGGCTCTTGTAGATTTTCACGAGACGACTCATTGGTGTTGCTCAAGTACCTCACGAAACTGGTCTCCCACCAGATCGTAGCGCCAGCCCCCGTAGATTGGTGACAGTTCACCCGTCGCGACGAAATGACGAACACAGCCTTCAACGTCTCGCTTGCGGGCCAACAACTCGTGGGCAAATTCATGCTGATCAGCATGCGAGCGAGCTATGTCGCGCAACGACTTGCTGAGTGCGCCTTGCGCCTGCGTGAGCGGTCGATCGAGGCGATCGATTGCTTGCGCCTCTAGGCCAATCGCGTGTTGTTCAATGATCTCGTCAGCGTACTTTCTTGCTACCGGTTTGGGCAATGTGGCCCAAACAATCGTTTCATCCAGCACAGCGAGTTCGGCAAAGAGATATAGATGCTCGTCCCAGATCACCCGATTGCGTGGCACGTCTTCCGCCATCGCCTGTCGTTCACGCCAGGCAGCCAGCACCTTGAGTACCGCAAGTGATTTACCATCGAGCTTCCACGCCTTTTTTACATTTCGGTAGTGCTCATCAGGGTCGCCTGGTTCGTAGCGGCCACGATCCCGCATGGTTTCGCGAAACCACGCAAGTCTTCCCTCCGCCTCGAGCTTTGCCTGCAGGGCTGCATGGAGCTGCGGCAAATGCACGACGTCCTCGCAGGCATAGCGAAGCTGCTCATCGGTCAAGGGCCTCTGCAGCCAGTTCGATCGTGTCTCATGTTTACCGAGCGTAACGTCGAGAGTACTCGAGACGAGGTTCGCATAGCTGGTGGAAAAATCTGTCGACAAAAATGCGTGTGCCAGTTGCGTATCGAATACGCCGCGCGGCACGGCACCAAAATGATGACGGATCAACTCCAGATCTTCACTACAGGCATGCATGACTATCTCGATGGCCGGATCTTCGAGTACCTCTACGAGCGGTTGCCAGTCGGCTATGGCGAAGGGATCGATCAGATAAATATCATGGTTACTTATGATCTGATACAGGCCGGGGATCGGATAGAAAGTGTTGGTGCGCAGAAATTCCGTGTCGATACCTATTACGGATCCCCACGCAGCTGTAGCCGAGCACAGCTCAGCGTCGTTCGTAACCCAGTTAATTAATACTGCGTCGTCCTTGCAGGGCATGAACGATTGTACCTCCGTCTATATATTCGAGTTCTCCACCCAGTGGGACCCCATGGGCAATGCGGGTAATTGTGCTGACGTCGTCTTTCAACAATTCACCGATGTAATGTGCTGTAGCCTCCCCCTCTACCGTAGCGTTCGTTGCGAGAATGACCTCAGCGGGCTGTAATTTGCGAACTCGACTCAACAACTCCTCTAATCCGAGTTCTTCCGGGCCGATACGATCGATTGGCGATAGGTGTCCGTGCAATACGAAATATCTGCCGCGAAACCCACCAGCTTGTTCAATAGCGATGATGTCCGCTGGGGATTCGACAATACAGACCTGCGAATCATCGCGTTCCGGACTCTCGCAATAGCGACACAGCGGCTGCTCACACAGTGTTCTACATGCCTGGCAGTGGCCAACTGTCTCAATGGCTTCCGCCAGCGTCGCCGCTAGTACCCCGCCACCTGCCCGATTGTGTTGCAGGAGCTGCAGAGTCATCCGTTGTGCCCCCTTAGGTCCAACACCCGGCAACACTTGAAACGCCTCAATCAGACGATCGATAAGAGGGCTGATTCCCATCAGAATGGCATTTTCCCGAAGGGCAGCCCCATACCGGCAGCCATACCGGACATCTTCTCCTGCTGGAGGGCATCGACCCGGCGCACTGCGTCGTTACAGGCAGCAGCAACGAGATCCTCAACGACTTCTTTTTCTTCCGACAGCAACCCGTCATCGAGCATCACCCGCTTGACCTCATGACGACCATTCATGACGACCCTGACAAGCCCGGCGCCGCTTTCACCGGTAACTTCGAGCGCTGCAATTTCTGCCTGCATGCCCTGCATCCGCTCCTGCATCTCCTGGGCTTGCTTCATAAAATCACCCAGTCCTTTCATCATTTGGCTCCATCTGAATTTTTCGGCACATCAATCGGCTGCACTCCATCGATTCTCCCGCCAAACTCTTCGAGTAGCGACTGCACCGTTGCGTCTTTCTGCAGAACGATTTCTGCATCCCGCTGACGTTCTGCTGCGAGGCGTTCGCGAACCTGTGCCGGGGTTTCTTCCTCAACTTTGCCTGCAATGATCGAAAGACCGACCTTCTCGCCGACAACGTCGCTCAGGGCGCGGCGAATAACCTCAACGAGGTTATCGCTCAACAAAGTGTCATGCGCCCGATCGAGCATGAGGCTGAAAGTGTTGCCATCTCTGGCAATGAGCACCGAGTGCTCGGCTATCATTCGCGCAACTCCTCCTAGATCGAGCTGCGCGACGAGCTCGAGCCACGTCGATCTTTCGCCGGCACGCTGAGGTTCACGAGCACCCTGATTTGCCGGCACATCACCCGGCTCAGGCTGCGTAGTCGAACCCGCGTCACTCGCCGTCTTTCGAGCCACCTCCGGTGCCGCCGGTGCAAGTGCAGCATGGTTGTCGTCGGCCGGAGCGAAACTCAGCATCCGCAGCAGTGTCATTTCCACGCCACTTCGCGGATCCGGTGCAATCTGCAGATCCCGATAACCGATCAAGCCGATCTGGTAGTAAAGCTGAATCTCCTCCGCCGAAAACGGTACTTCTGCTGCGTCTCCAATTGCGTGCTTGATCGCCATTTCATGCAGCGCTGCGAGCAGCTCGGCTAAGAGTGTATCAAAATCCAATGCGCGTTCTGCGATTTCGGCGACGACAGCCAACAGCGCGCGGGCATCGCCTCGCGCAAGCACCTCGACAAGGGCGCTTACTTCATCAGTACCGACGAGGCCCAACATGGAGATGACATCCTGCTGTTTCAACTCACCCTGACCAAAGGCAATCGCCTGATCTGTGATCGACAGCGCATCGCGCATGCTGCCTCTTGCCGCGCGTGCGATGACAGCCAACGCACCATCTTCGAAACTCACGTTTTCTTCGATCAGAACGCTTCGCAGGTACTCAAGAGTTTTTTCCGCAGGGATGTTCTTGAGCTGGAACTGCAGGCA
>JAPUFN010000179.1 GCA_027293665.1 Gammaproteobacteria bacterium
GTCTTCCGCTGTGAAATGACCACGCAACGCACGCAAGAACTGTACCAGCAGAATGAACGTGCCGAGTGTGACGTGGAAGCCATGAAAACCGGTTAGGAGAAAAAACGTCGAGCCATAAATGCCACTCGAGAGGGTCAAGCCCAGCTCCTGGTAGGCCTCGAAGTATTCCTCCACCTGCAGAATCAGGAAGACGATACCCAGCAGCACGGTCAAGCCTAGCCAGCCGAGGAGCTTTTTTCGCGTTTTGCTGATGATGGCCGTATGCGCAAAGTGGACCGTGAAACTCGACGTCAGCAGGATGACGGTATTCCAGAACGGCAGATAAGCTCCCCAGTTAAAAATTCCGGGCGATGCCATGCTCTCCCCCGGATTCGTGAAGCGGCTCGGATCCGGATTGACGACCACCGGCCAGGTTGCCTCGAAATCCGGCCACAGATAGTCGCCGGTGAAGCCTTTATCACCCTCACCGCCAAGCCAGGCGACGGCAAAGTTCCGGGCATAGAAGAGCGCCCCGAAAAACGCCGCGAAGAACATGACTTCGGAAAATATGAACCAGCCCATGCCCCAGACGTAAGACTGTTTGAGCTGCGCACCGACCAGTCCCGCCTGGTTTTCAGCGACGATTTTGGCGTACCAGGCAAACAACACAACGATGAGGATCACCACGCCGATGTAGAACATCGTCAAGCTCGGCTCAGCACCTGCTTTCAGATCGTTCAGCCAGCCACCCAATCCCGCAAGCAGGAAAAAAATGCCGGCCGCCAACCACACCGGGTACCAGCTACTGTGCGGAATGTAATACGCCGCGTGATCTGATGAGCTAGCCATGAACTTTCACTCCCATTTACCTGCGAATGTCGTGTATGCGCGTTTACAGCAAACGCACACTCTACCCGTCGCCCGCCACGTCACCCAGGAGGGCTTGGCCCGCGTTAAGACCGCTTACATCAAACAATGCATAGCTCAGCGAGATCGACTGGACGTTCCGCGGCAGTTGCGAATCGACAATGAATCGCAAGGGCATCTCCAACGTCTCACCCGGTTCGAGGACCTGGCTTGAGAAACAGAAACACTCGGTCTTGTGGAAATATTCCGCAGCCGCCGGCGGTACGACCGACGGCACCGCCTGGCCGACCATGCGGCGCGAAGTGGTATTGGTGACGTAGAATTTTACCGCGTTCAACGCACCCGGGTGCACCCGGATGCCGCCTTTTTCCGACCAGAATTTCCAGGGCATGCGACCATTGGTATTGGTCACGAAGTTCACCTTCACCAGCCGGCTTTTGTCCACGCGCGACTCCGCAGGGTCATAGGTGTACTGACCGCCGGTTTTGCCGCCCAATCCGGTAACGTCACAGAAGAGGTCGTACAGCGGTACCAGCGCAAAGCCAAAGCCGAACATACCAACAGCGATCAAGCAGAGTTTGAGAGCCGTCCGGCGCACCGCAGATTGCGCTGTCGCCGTACTGTGTTGTTCGCTACTTTCATTCATCAGTTTGATTCATTGCCCTAGGAATGGGCTTCGGCCTCGGTGATCTTCGGCGGCGTGGTGAAAGTGTGATACGGCGCTGGTGAGGGCAGCGTCCATTCAAGACCATGCGCAGACTCCCAGACTCTGTCCGTCGCCTGCCGGCCACTGCGGATCGTCTTGATCACCAGGTAGAGGAAGAGCAGTTGCGAAAAGCCGAAGATGTACGCACCGATGCTCGAGACCATGTTGAAATCGGCAAACTGCAACGCATAGTCAGGAATCCGCCGCGGCATGCCCGCGAGACCTGAAAAATGTTGCGGGAAAAATGTGATGTTCACGCCGATAAAACTCAACCAGAAGTGCAGCTTACCGAGCGACTCGTCATACATTTTGCCGCACCATTTGGGCAGCCAGTAGTACACCGCCGCGATGATCGAAAACAAAGCACCCGGTACAAGCACATAGTGGAAATGGGCAACCACGAAGTAGGTGTCGTGATACTGGTAGTCCACTGGCGTGATAGCGAGCATCAGTCCCGACAAGCCGCCGATCGTAAACAAGACAACAAACGCAATCGAAAACAGCATCGGAGTTTCGAACGAAATTGATCCACGCCACATCGTCGATACCCAGTTGAAAACTTTCACCCCGGTGGGCACCGCAATCAGCATCGTCGAGTACATGAAGAACAACTGACCGGCGATGGGCATGCCAACCGTGAACATGTGGTGTGCCCAGACGATGAAAGAAAGGAACGCGATGCTGGCTGTGGCGTAGACCATCGAGTCGTAGCCAAACAACGGCTTGCGGGAAAAGGTCGGAATGATCTGCGACACAATGCCAAACGCCGGCAGGATCATGATGTAGACCTCCGGGTGTCCGAAGAACCAGAAAATATGCTGGAACAGCACGGGGTCACCACCACCGGCGGCATTGAAGAAACTGGTACCGAAGTGAATGTCGAACAGCATCATGGTGACCGCACCCGCCAGCACCGGCATGACGGCCAACAGTAGATAAGCGGTAATCAACCAGGTCCACACAAACAACGGCATGCGCATGAGCGTCATGCCGGGCGCACGCATGTTCAGGATGGTCGCGATGATGTTGATACTGCCCATGATTGAAGATGCGCCCATCATGTGCACGCCGAAGATGAAGAACGTGACGGTCTCCGGGGCATATTCCGTCGACAGCGGCGCATAGAAAGTCCAGCCGAAGTTCGGCCCGCCTGCCTCCATGAACAACGTCGAGATCAACAGGCCGAAAGCAAACGGCAGAATCCAGAATGACAGGTTGTTCATTCGAGGCAGCGCCATGTCCGGCGCCCCCAGCATCATCGGCAAGAGCCAGTTCGCCAGGCCAACGAAAGCGGGCATGATGGCGCCGAAGACCATGATCAGACCGTGGTTCGTCGTCATCTGATTGAAAAATTCCGGTTGCACGAACTGCAGACCAGGTTGGAACAGTTCCGCGCGGATGATCAACGCCATCGTCCCGCCGATCAGGAGCATGAGAAAGCTGAACCACAGATACAAAGTGCCGATGTCTTTGTGGTTGGTCGTGAACAGCCAGCGCGACAATCCTTTTGCCGGGCCATGGTCAGCGTGATCGGCGTGAACTTCTACGACTGCTTCGCTCATTTTTCGCTACCTCACTGCTGGCCGGACATGAATTCGACAATGTCGCTGGGCTGGGTGATGTCACCTGCGTTATTGCTCCACGCGTGTCTTTCGTAGTGAATTACGGCGGCAAGTTGAGCGGCGTCCAGCTGCCGCCCGAACGCCTGCATGGCGGTACCGGTTTTACCATTGACGACAATCTCAAAGTGATCGGCGCGGCGCGGCGCGGTCGCTATCTCTGCACCATCGAGTGCAGGAAACACCGGCGGCACACCTTTGCCGTTGGGCATATGGCAGGATGTGCAAAACGTATTGTAAATCTGCTCGCCCTGCGTCATCAGTTCGACAGCGCTGAACGTCTGCGAGAGAGCTTTCTTGCGGGCGGCTTCCAGTTCCAGCCGCTGGGCATACCAGGCGTCATATTCGGCTTCCGGCAAGGCCTCGACCACAATGGGCATGAACCCGTGGTCCTTGCCGCACAGCTCAGTACACTGGCCGCGATAAATCCCCGGCTCTTCGACGATCGTCCACAGTTCGTTGAGCATTCCGGGTACGGCGTCGCGCTTGATGCCAAAATCGGGCACCCACCAGGCGTGGATTACGTCTTCGGATGTCACCAGAAAACGTACTTTGCGATTGATGGGAATACGCAGGGCGTTGTCCACTTCCAACAGATAGTTCTCGCCCTTGACGGTTCGATTGTAGCGCTGATCGATGGGCGTGGTCAGGCTACTGAAGAAGCCAAAAGTACTGTTGTAGTCTTCATCGAGGTACTTGTATTGCCAGCGCCACTGATAGCCGCGCACTTCTACCGTCATGTCCTCGCCACCGGTGTCATACATCTGAATCAGGACCTGTGTCGCCGGAAAGGCCATGCCGATCAGAATCAGAACGGGGACGAGCGTCCAGATGATCTCCATCTGGGTGCTCTCATGAAACTGTGCGGCTTCATGGCCTGCGGCTTTGCGATGGTTAACGAGAGACCAGAACATCACCGCGAATACGACAGTCCCAATCACGACGCAAATCCAGAAAATCAGCATGTGCAGGTCATAGACCGAGCGGCTGATCTCCGTGACACCCCGCGGCATGTTTAATTCATCCGCGCGCGCCCCAAACGGCAACAGGGCAAGTCCAAGCCCGACCACGCCCTGAAGCCAGTTCTTATTCACCTTAGGCACCTTGCTTATCCCCAGTCCTGCGTATCCCAATTAGCGCCGTACCAGATCGAGCCACCGAGCAGCGTCCAAACTCAGCCACTCACAACCATCCTGGCAGAAGGGTCGAGTGAAATAGTTGAGATTAGGGACTGCGTAACAGCGTGCGTTTACTGCTGGCATTAGTGCTTGCTTTGATGCCGACCCACATACTTTTGGCCCCTTTCGACCCCTTCCCAGATCTCCAAAAGACTGCAGTCTCGTCGCGAAATTATACTGAGGCGGCCTGATAACACAACTAAGCCCGGCGGTTTCGCCAGGTTTCAAGCCATTGAGGATGCGCCTGAAGTGCAGTTCAGGCGCAGTGCCAGCGACCCAGTTCTGGGGCAGTGCCAGCGGCGCAATTCAGCGCTGCAGGCGGCGCTTCAGTCATCCGATTTAACGATGCGTATCTTGGTTACCGGAGTCGCCTCGCGAGTGGCCGGTGAGCTTCGCGTCAATCGGCTTTTGGGTAGCGCAGCCTCGGCAAAGTTGCTGCTATCGCTGAAGCCACAGGCAACGCAGCGCCGGATCCTGTCGCTGCCAGTTTCCTCAACCACGATGCGATCCATGACGCCGCATTCGGGGCAGACCGCTCCAGCGATGAATTTTCGCCGGCTCATAGCCCGCCAGCTCCGCGAGTCTCAGCGTCTTGTGTCCGCGCAGCCACTGTTGATAGGCGATCGCTCATTCTCAGCTCCCTGTGCGCAACTCCGCGATCACCGGCGGTGTCAGCGGTACTTTGCCCGTCCAGAGGGTGAACGCGAGTGCCGCCTGTTCGACCAGCATGCCGAGCCCGTCGCTGACACTGCGCGCACCCGCGGCAAGTGCCCAGCGACAAAACGCGGTCTCTGCGCCATAGACCATGTCATAACACAGCGCCCCGGTTACCACCTTCGCGCTAATGGCCGGTACTTGCCCGGCCAGGCCGGCCGATG
>JAPUFN010000018.1 GCA_027293665.1 Gammaproteobacteria bacterium
GGACTTACGCTGATAGGCGAAGGTCTGGATTTCCATACGCCAAAAGGCTACATCTACTTCGCTATGGCGTTTTCATTCGGCGTGGAGATGCTCAACATCCGCGCCAAGAGAAAACGTGACGATCATCTGCGATTGCGCAAAACTCAGCTGGCCGACCTGGTCAATGATGGCGGCGACGAACGGCGCTGAGAGATAGCGCGCGCTGAGAGACAAGTTCAACAGGGTTTGTCTCGAAGAAACGTCCAGTGGTCGCCACGGGATTGCGACTCGCTGAAGTAATAACCGGCGACGTTGAATTCTTTCAATGCCTTCAGCGTTGAGATCCTGTTTTCCACAATGTAACGGGTCATCAGGCCACGAGCTTTCTTGGCGTAGAACGACAGAAATTTGTAGCGGCCGTTCTTCAGGTCCTTGAAGCTGGGAGTGATGATCCGGGCATCGACTTTTTCAGGTTTGACGACACCAAAGTATTCGTGCGAAGCCAGATTGATCAGGATGGGTCGTTTTTGCGTGTTCAGTACTTCATTCAGAGCATCGGTAACCTTGCTGCCCCAGAAATCATAAAGATTCCGCCTGCGGCCGACGGTTAGCTTCGTGCCCATCTCGAGTCGATAAGGCTGGATGAGGTCGAGTGGCTTGAGAATACCGTGCAAACCGGAAAGTATGCGCAAGTGATTTTGTGCCCAGGCGAAGTCGCCTGGTGAAAATGACTCGGCCTGCAGGCCCAGATAGACGTCTCCCTTGAACGCGAGCGCGGCAGGTTTTGCATTCCCACTGTCAAATGGCGTTTGCCATTCGGCGTAGCGCCGGTAGTTGATGTCAGCAAGATTGCTGCTGAGATTCATCATTCGGGAAATATCAGCCGGCGACTTATTGCGCAGGACCTTGATAAGCTGTTTTGATTCGTCGAGAAAAACTGGCAGGCTGTACCTGGCGCTGGTTGACGGCGCTTTGAAATCCAGTCTTTTGGCCGGGGAAATGACAGCTAACATTGACGGATTCCAGTCCCGAGAAAGCTCACAAGTGTAACGGAAATTCTGTGGAAATCATCGGTCGAACTGACATTGGCAGGGTTCGAAAGAACAATGAAGATTACATCGCCTGTGATGAGTCCAAAGCAATTGCTGTGCTCGCCGATGGCATGGGTGGTCTCGACGCCGGTGAGGTTGCCAGTCAGACAGCTGTTGATGAGATCCTCGCTGTGTTGCTGGCATTAAACGAGATCGCCGAAGACGACGTGCTCGCAGCGATAGCCGCGGCTAATCAGAAGGTATTCACGCTGGCACAATCATCCGGCCGCACGTCGAACATGGGTACTACGCTGGTGGTCTGGGTGAGGGCCGAACGAGGACAGTGTTTCATTGCGCATGTTGGGGACTCCCGCGCTTATCGCCTGCGTAGCTCAAAGCTCACCGCTCTTACCTCTGATCACTCACTTGTTCAACAGATGGTGGATCAGGGCATGATTTCCGCAAGCGAAGCGCTGGTGGCGCCCAACCGCAATGTGGTTACCCGCGGCATTGGCCTGGCTGCGGAGGTGGCTGCGGAAGTTCGCTCCTGCCTTTACAGCCCTGAGGACATATTCCTGCTCTGTAGTGATGGTCTGTCGGATATGATCTCAGACAGCCGGATCGCTGCAATCCTCGAGCAGCATTCGGCCGATCTCGAACAGGCCGCGAGCGAACTCATCGCCGCTGCCAATCATGAGGGTGGTGGTGACAACGTGTCGGTTGTCCTCATACGCCCGCAGGATTGAAGCGCGGTATAATAGGGCCACAATAAACTTCCGGAACGGGTCGTGTCGTTACAGATCATCATCAATGACAAACTCCTCGATCGGTTCGATTTGCAGCATCTGGATGTGAGCAACGAAAGTTCCGGCCACAACGTGCCTGCGGGTTCCCAGACGCATTTCAGAGTCGTACTGGTTTCTGAAGACTTCGCAGACATGCGGCCGGTTGCCCGCCATCGGGCGGTCCATGCAGTGCTCGCTGACGAGCTTGCCGGGGGTGTGCACGCCCTGGCGGTCCATACCTATACCGAGGCAGAGTGGCGTGAGCGTTATGGCAGTGCGCCGCTGTCACCCCCCTGTCTCGGTGGTAAGGCTCAAGGAGAGGCGGATGCAGGAGCGGCTGACGAGGCCGATGCATGAAGGTTCTGACGTTTTACAAATTCGTGGTACTCCATGACGTTGCCGCACTGCGCGAAACGCTCGCGCGCGAGGCGGCGCAACTTTCGCTGAAAGGCACAATCCTTCTGTCCACGGAGGGGATCAACGGTAGCGTTGCCGGCACTGAAAGTAGTGTGCACGAGTTCAGCGAGCGGTTGCTCAGGTATGAGCCCTTTGCGGGAATGGCGTGCCGGCACTCGTCGGCCGCGCCGGATAATCCGGTGTTTTACCGTCTGAAGGTGCGGCTCAAGCCCGAGATTGTCACGCTTGGTGTGGCGGGCATCGACCCGGCCCGGCGTACGGGCGTGCACGTGGATGCCGCCCGCTGGAACACGCTGCTGGCTGACCCGGATGTGGTGGTGATCGATACGAGAAACCACTACGAGGTCGCTATCGGCACATTCCCCGGCGCGCGCAACCCGGCAACACAATCCTTTCGAGAATTTCCCGACTATGTGGCGGCGAACCTTGATCGGCAACGACACACAAAGATCGCAATGTTCTGCACGGGCGGCATCCGCTGTGAGAAAGCCTCGGCTTACCTGCTTGCCGAGGGATTCGAGTCGGTATTTCAGCTCGCTGGTGGCGTGCTCAACTATCTGCAGACGGTTGAGCAGACCGACAACCGCTGGCAGGGCGAGTGCTTCGTGTTTGATCAGCGGGTATCCCTCGATGAGCAGCTCGCCGAGGGAACCTATGAGCAATGCTACGCGTGTCGGCGGCCGCTCGATGCAACGGCGCTGGCGTCGGCCGATTACCTCGAAGGGGTGAGTTGCCCGAACTGCATTGATGAGCTCGACGAAGATCGCAAAGACGGCTTGCGCGAGCGACAACGGCAGGTTGAACTCGCGGTGATGCGCGGCCAGCGGCACATTGGCGCTACGGGTTCGTAGTCTGGAGTAAGGCTGAATCCTGCAGGAGAGGTTGCAGGTACGCCCACAGTGTATCGAGCAGCATGGGTTGTGCCTGTGCTTTGGGATGGATGCCATCGTCCTGCATCAGTTCCGGGATGAGTACCACATCCTCGAGCAGAAACGGCACGAGCTGCGAATCGGTGGCGGCAGCGACATGCTTGAAAATATCTGCGAATTCCCGCGTGTAGCGGGGACCGTAGTTCGGCGGAATCTGCATGCCGACAAGCAACACCCGGCTTGTGTCACTTTGTGCGAGTTCCACCATCGCTGCCAGATTGTGCTGGATGCGTTTGATCGGATAGCCGCGCAAGCCATCATTACCACCGAGTTCGATGATCACCAGCTGTGGTTTATGCGTGTCCAGTGCCTTTGGTAGACGCGCCAGACCACCCGCCGTGGTTTCGCCGCTGATGCTGGCATTGACCACCCGCCACGGCTGGCCGTTGCGCGAAAGCCGTTCCTCCAGCAATGTCACCCAGCCCTCTTCGCGTTGAATACCATAGGCTGCGCTGATACTGTCGCCCATCACCAAAATTGTCGCGTTCGATTGCGCGAATGCTGAGCCTGCAAGCAGCCAGGCGGCCAGAGCCAGGATGAATATGGATCGCGTTGTCATAAAAACGGCTGATGTCGACAAAATAGTGCCTACTGCTGAAGGCGAACTCACAATTTTGGATGCCATCGATCTCGAAATCAACGCAGGCGAGGCGATTGCCATCGTCGGCGCGTCCGGCAGCGGTAAAACCACGCTGCTTGGCATCCTGGCCGGACTCGACCTGCCTACCAGCGGTACCGTTGTGCTCGGTGGTGCTGAGTTAACGGCGTTGAATGAAGAAGAAAGGGCAATCGTCCGGGGCCAACAGGTGGGCTTCGTCTTTCAGACCTTCCAGCTCCTGGGCAGTTTGACTGCGTTGGAAAATGTCATGCTTCCCGGAGAGTTGCGCGGTGAGGCCAGCGCCGCCGATGATGCCCGGGAATTACTCACAAAAGTCGGGCTTGGCGCAAGGATGGGACACTATCCGCGCCAGTTGTCGGGCGGCGAACAACAACGGGTTGCCATCGCGCGTGCTTTTGCGTCACGGCCAAAAGTCCTCTTCGCTGACGAACCGACGGGCAATCTCGATACGGTCACCGGCGCGAAGGTGATCGATCTGCTGTTCGATCTCAACGCGGAGTTCGAGACCACTTTGGTGCTCGTTACCCACGATGACCGTATTGCAGCACGCTGTCAGCGTATCGTGGAAATTGATGCCGGGAGAATCATCTCATGAATCTCTCTTTCGTCCTGCGCCTTGCCTGGCGCGACTGGCGCGGCGGTGAGCTTGGCCTGCTGGTCATTGCCCTCATGGTGGCGGTCGGCACCGTGACCGCGGTCAGCCTTTTTGTCGACCGGCTGCATCAGGCGCTGATCGATGAGTCCTCTGATTTTCTGGCGGCCGACCGCTATATCGGCAGCGGCCAGGCCATTCCGGACGATTTCAGGAATGCCGCTCTCGCCCGCGGTCTGGATATATCGGACACCATGCTGTTCCCGTCGATGGTTTTCGTCGGCGATGATAAAAATCAGCTGGTCAGCGTAAAGGCGGTCGATGGTGGTTATCCGTTGCGCGGCACCCTGAAGACGGCGGACGTGCCCTTTACTCCGGGCAGTCCAACCACAGATCTTCCCGCAGCGGGTGAAGTCTGGTTGGACTCGAGGCTGTTTCCGGCGTTGGGGGTGTCGCTCGGCGACACCATCGAGGTCGGATTTGCCGCCCTGCGGGTCGGTCGAGTTCTCACCCAGGAACCGGATCGTGGTGGCAGCATGTACGATCTGGGGCCACGCCTGCTGATGCGCATGGCCGATGTGCCGGCCACGCAGGTCGTGCAGCCGGGCAGTCGGATTTCCTATCGCCTGTTGTTGCGCGGCGAAGATAGTCAGCTCGAAGCGCTGAAAGACGAGCTGCCGCTGGAGCCAAATTTCTGGTGGCGCGGTATCCGGGAGAGCAGTCCGTCGATTGGCTCTGCACTGGATCGGGCAGAAAGTTTTCTGCTGCTCGGGGGGTTGCTCGGCGTACTTCTGGCAGGTGTTGCTGTGGCGTTGAGCGCTCACCGTTACGCCCGGCGGCACTATGATCATGTTGGGATTCTGAAGACCCTGGGTGCTACGCCGAATCAGATTCTCATCGGCTATCTGATGTTGCTGTTCGCGATCGGCACGGTAGCGGTATCCCTCGGGCTCATAATCGGAGGCCTCCTGCATCTGGCGATCGTCGCTATACTGCAGAGCCTGATACCGATGGCTTTGCCGATGCCCAGCGCCCGGCCGTGGCTGCTGGGTGCCGCGACAGGATTTATCTGCTCGCTGGCTTTCGCGTTGCCGCCGCTCATACATCTACGCAACATCTCCCCGATGCGCGTCATCCGCAGGGACATCGGTGCTGCGCCGCCATCGCAGATCATCAGTTACGGTGCTGCTGCTGCGGGGAGTCTCGGTCTGCTGATCTGGTATAGCGGGTCACTGCGACTGACGGCTTATACGCTGATTGGGACGCTGGGGGTTATGTTGCTCTTTGGTGTGTTGGCAACTTTGTTGTTGAGAGGCGGCCGGGTGATCGGCATGCAGGCAGGCAGTGGCTGGCGGCTGGCTCTTGCAGGACTGCAGCGTCGTCGACGCGAAAACACCGCACAGATCATGATCTTTGGCCTCGCGATCATGTTGCTGCTGATACTTTTCCTGTTGCGCACCTCACTGCTCGATGAATGGCGTAATCAGGTTCCCGAGAGCGCGCCGAACCATTTTATCCTCAACATCTCTCCCGCTGATGTGGCATCAATCGACTCGATGATCGCCGGTGTCAGCGATCAGAAGGGCGGGCTGTATCCGATGATCCGCGGCAGGGTGATCGAGGCCAACGGAGTGGCCGCGGAGGAATGGGAGAAGCGTGTCCGACCACAGGGCGGGGATGGACCCCGGCTGCGTTCCGGCCGAAATCTCACCTGGGCAGCAGACCCGCCCGAAGATAACAGGATCGTCGACGGGGAATGGTGGAGCGCGGATGAAACGCGAGCGCTGGTTTCGCTCGAAGACGATTACGCGCGCGATCTGGGACTTTCTGTAGGTGATACGTTGACTTTCGACATTGCTGGGGAAATTGTCGAAGTGGAGATCTCGAATCTGCGTCATCTGGACTGGGAAAGCATGCGGCCGAATTTTTTCATTATTTTCTCGCCGAGCGTGCTGGAGGATTTTCCAGCGACCTACATGACGAGTTTTTTTCTCGAGCCGGACAAGAAACAGTTTCTGAATGATCTGCTTGCAAAACATCCGACGATCACGGTGATCGAGGTTGACGCGATCATCGCGCAACTGCGCAGTATCATCGCCCGGGTATCCCAGGCGGTCGAACTGATTCTGTCGTTGGTCGTGGCGTCGGGTTGTCTTGTCCTGATCGCCAGCATTCAGGCAAGCCGTGATGCGCGGATGAGTGAACATGCGCTCATCCGGGCTCTGGGTGGTACACGTAAATTGATTGCCGGATCGCTGGCCGCTGAATTTGCAGTCCTCGGACTCTTCGCCGGCATTGTCGCCGTGGTGGGGGCGGAGGTCACAGTGGCCATTCTGCAATCGCAGGTGTTTGAGCTGAAGATGAACGCTCATCCATGGTTGTGGCTGGTAGGTCCCTTCGGCGGTGCCGGTCTGATTCTGCTCGTCGGCATGCTGGGTACGCGCTCGCTCATCTCCTCACCGCCGATTATCGTGTTGCGCGGATTGAACTGATGGCGCGGCACCGGAGCGCTGCGCCGCGCAGGGATGATTTTGCGGCCAACAAGCTGCAGAAGAAGCTGCGACGCCAGACAGGCAACGCAATCGTCGATTACGGCATGATCGAGGACGGCGACAAGGTTATGGTGTGTCTGTCTGGCGGCAAAGACTCCTACACGCTGCTCGACATCCTGTTGAATCTGCAGCACAACGCGCCGATCCACTTCGAACTGGTCGCGGTCAATCTGGATCAGAAACAACCCGGCTTCCCGGGCGAAGTCTTGCCACGATATCTGGCTTGTCTCGGCATCGAATATCACATACTTGAAGAAGACACTTACAGTGTCGTGCAACGGCTCACGCCTGCAGGAAAGACTACTTGTCCGGTTTGTTCGAGACTTCGCCGCGGCATTCTGTACACCTTTGCCAGGCGCATCGGTGCCAACAAACTGGCATTGGGCCACCACCTCGATGACGTGGTGGAGACGCTCTTTTTGAATCTCTTCCATGGCGGGCGGCTGAAGGCCATGCCGCCAAAACTCAAAAGCGATGACGGGCACAACGTCGTCATCCGACCTTTGTACTATTGCCGGGAAAAAGACCTGGCACGATGGGCCGAACACCGGCAGTTTCCGATCATTCCCTGCAACTTGTGTGGTTCGCAGGACAATCTGCAGCGCCAGGTCATCAAGCGGATGCTGCAGGGCTGGGATGAGCGCACTCCGGGCCGTGTTGAAAACATTGCCCGCGCTCTGCGAAATGTGGTGCCGTCACATCTCGGCGATGGGGAGTTATTCGACTTTGTGAGTCTCAGCGCGGATGCGGATTCGCTTGCGCTGCTGGAGTGCTAGCTAGGCTTCGCCGAAGTCGGACGCTCTGAAGGGCACTTCGTCGCTCGCCAACGCTTCCGTTGATTCCAGAACTTCGAGCAGTGCGACTTCGAAACTCTGCACCAGCCCGATGAGGTTTTTACTGTCGCCTTCGGCAAGCGCGAGCTCCAGTGTTTTCGACGCCTCCTTCAGGCGCTTGGCGCCGAAGCTGCCGGCTACGCCGTGCAGATTGTGCGCAAGCCGTTCGGCTTCCTGGAACTGCTCCTGGGTGACAAAGTTGCGCACCTTGCTGCCGGCGTCACCGTAGTAGCGGCCGAAGTCACCCATGAGCTTGATCATCAGTTTGATGTTGCCGTTGTGGCCGTGAATGGCTTGCGCCACATCAATGCCTGGCAGGCGGCGCAAAGGCAGGATGCCAAGTGCTAGATTGTCGACGCTCTCTGCAGATTCTACCTCGGCAGACCGATCGCTCGACCGCCTGCCCAGATTGGGTTCTTCTGCGCCGGGCAGCATCGACGCGATTTCATTCAGCAGCAGATCGAAATCGATGGGCTTGGTAATGTAGGCATCACAACCGGCTTCAAAAGCGGCAGCTTTGCTGGTCGACAGCGCGTCGGCTGACACCGCGATGATCGGCAACGTGAGGCCCTGCTCACGCAGAATTCTGGTCGCCTCGATACCGTCGAGCTGCGGCATGTGAATATCCATCAGAATGACGTCATATTCTTCCGCCGTCGCCCGGGCGACGGCCTCGCGACCCGTCTCGGCGATGTCTATCTGCGCGCCGCCGCGCTGCAGGAATTCTAGCGCGAGTTGCTGGTTAATAGGATTGTCCTCGGCGACCAGTATCTTGCGACTATGCAACATCGTCACACTGGGACGGCGTTTTTTAGCTTGCTCAGGGGCGCTGGCGGCTGCTTCTGGAAATTTCATCCGTGTGTGGAAGGTGAAGCAGCTTCCGACACCCGGCTCCGATTCGACAGTGATGTCCCCGCCCATCACTTCGACGAGCCGTTTGCAGATAGTCAGGCCCAGACCGGTGCCGCCGTAGCGGCGAGTGGTCGAGGTCTCGGCCTGTTCGAAGGATTCGAACAGACGGTGTTGCTGGTCTTCGCTGATGCCAATGCCGGTATCCCGCACCGCCATTTGCAGCGTGATGTCGGGTGCATCGATTGCATCGACGTCGATGGTGATCGTCACCGTGCCGGTTTCGGTGAATTTGACAGCATTGCCCACGAGATTGACCAGCACCTGCTGCAGACGCAAGGCATCGCCGGTCACGATGCCATCGGCCGGAAAGTCGGAATGGGAGAAGCTGTTGTCGACTATCTCGAAGGTCAGATTGCGCCGGCGGATTTCAGTGCGAAACAGCCTTTCGACCTCGGCGAGGGTGTCTGTGAGCTTGAACGGCCGCTCTTCGAGATACAGTTTGCCCGCTTCTATCTTCGAAAAATCGAGCACATCACTCACCAGCGCCAGCAGATTTTCCCCGGCCTTTCTGATCGATGTCAGATATTCATGCTGCTTGCGGTTCAGGTTGGTTTCCAGCGTGAGCTTGGAGAAGCCGACAATTGCGTTCATCGGCGTGCGAATTTCATGACTCATGTTTGCCAGAAACTCACTCTTGGCCAGAGTTGCGGCTTCCGCGATCTGCCTTTGTTTGTCTGCCTGGTCGCGTTCGATGCGCTCGGATATATCGATCAGAGAGCCGTCGATGAAATCGCCGAGATCCGGGTCGTGGGTCAGACGCGCGGTCAGCGCCATCCAGAATTTCTTGCCGTCTCGAGTGACACCTTGAGCTTCGAAGCCATTGACCAGTCGCTGTTCTTCGAGTTGCGAAAGAAACTGGCCTGCCTGCTCGTTCTGCAGGAACACGCGGTCGATCAGGTCCCTGTATTCATCCAGCAACTGATGGATATCGTCAAACCCGAGTATTCGTGCCAGGGTTGGATTTGCGCTGAGCAGGATGCCATCCGGATTGATTCGAAAGAGACCTTCAATGGCGTTTTCGTAAAGCGCGCGGTATTCATCCTGGGTTAACTGCAGGTCGGCGTAGAGCCTGGCGTTTTCGATGGAAATTGCGGCCTGGGAAGCCAGCAGGGCCAGCACTTCCACGCGCTGCTCGGTGAATACGCCCGTTAACCAGCGGTGTTCCACATAGAGCAGGCCGGTAATGTCGCCGCGATGAACAATCGGCAGACACAGGATGCTCAACGGCTGTAGACGCTTGATGTAGGCATCCTGGGTAAACACGTCTTCCTGGGTCGCGTCGCTGAGCACCAGAGGCTGTTTGGTGCGAGCGACAAACTGCAGAATGCTCTCGGGGACATCATCGGACGCCTCCAGTGGCACCGGCGGGCTGACCCGCTGGGTCGGCCCGCCATCGACTGAGGCGATAGCTTCGACGTACAGGCGCCGATCGTGTGCGAGCAGCATGCAGGCTTTCTGCGCGCCAGCATGCTCGAGCGCCAGGCGCAGCAGTTTCGTCAGCACCTTGTCGAGCAGGATTTCCCCGGAGATCGTTTGCGCGGCGCGTAACACGGTCGTGGTGTCAACGATCCTTTCATTGAACTCGGTGCTTTCGACGCTCGCCGTCTGGGATTGGAAGTCGCGTACCGTGAGATCCGCCAGATCGCCGACACTCAGCGCGCTCGCTTGCGGTGCGACCGGGACATCCGACAGTAGAGAGTGAAATTCCCGCGCGAGCTGATTGGCTTTGGCAGTCGCACCCCATCGCAGGTACGCTTGATAGGCATTGCGCGCAAACAGCGTGGAAAAATCCGCCCGGCCTTTTGCCTCGCAGGCGCGTGCGGCCAGCTCGTAGGCGAGCGCTTCATCGTTGGCGAGTCCCTGGCGCCGCGCCGAATCTGCGGCGCGTTCGAAGCATTCCAGGGCGCGGGTGGTCGCGCCGTTGTTCCAGGCAATTTCTGCCTGCAGTATCAGCCGCTTGGGTTCGGCGTGCGGTGCGCCGGCATCCTGCCAGCGTTTGAGACGCTTGAGGCTCCGCTCGGCACGCTGCTGGCCCTCGCGGGTTCCGCTGCGCAGACCGACCAGGCCCTCGGCAAAACGATAGATGATGAGCAGCGGTGATCCAGCTAACGCCTTTGCGTAGCGGTCGGCGAGTTCAAGAATGCTTGCTGCGCCCTGGAAATCGTTGAAGAGAGTGGCGTAGTAGAGCCGCAGTACGTAAACGTAGCCGTGAGCCACCGCATCTTCGGCGTTGGAAATGCTGAGGTCATTGTGATCCGCGTTAGCGGAAACCTCGTTCTGGCCAAGCAGGCTACCGACGATCTGCAGTACGAAGCTTGCGATGTTCAGGCCTGTCACGTGCTGAAAAGTCGCGATGTTGCCAATCTGCTGACTCAACTCGCGTTTGAGTGAACCAAGTTCCATCCCGCGCACGAGTGCGTTGGTGGCGTAGAAAGCGCTCGCGCTGGCGGCGAATTCAAAATCCTGTTTTGCCATGCTCGCACTGATGTTGTCCGTCAGAGTATTCAGAGTCGGGTCGAGATTGCCGAACCATGGGTCGACGAGGCCGCTGAGCAACGTAACTGCGCGAGTGGCAAATGCTGCACCCTGAAACTGGGCCGCAAGCGCGCGTGCCTCGATGGCGTAGCGCCGGGCGCGTCCCATGTGGCCGTTGGCGATTGCGACAACCGCCCTTGCCGCGTAGATGAACGCGGCTTCTGCACAGTAGCCGTGCCTGGCCGCACGGCGTAACGCATCGTCTGTGTAGTCGGCAAGTTCCGTACTGCCGAGATGGTAACTCGCATGCAACAGGTAGCCCACGAAGCGCAACGCCTGATGCAAAGTGAGGTCTTCCACAACGGGTGCGGGTTTGGGCACTGTAGCTGGCGGTGGACGCACTACGCGCAGAAATGCGCGTAGAAGGGCACGCGCTGGCCGTACGTCGGTGCTTGGTGGTGCGTAGCCAAGATCGACCAGCGCTTCCAGCGCAAGGTCGCGCGCATCGATCAGATGATTCTGCACAACGGCTGCCCGGACTTTGATCTCCTCGAGCGCACTGTTGTGCGCCGGTGCTGCGTTCAGAACACGTGACAGCTGATCGAAATCACCACAGAAAAATGCTGCTTCGGCCGCACACTGGCACAGCTCGAGATAAAGCGGTTCCTGCTTGGCGGGCTGGTTGTCGATGAGTGAAAGGCCACTCCGACAGAATTTGTACGCTTGCTGAAACGCACTCTGGGAGAGGGTTTCGCGGGCGGCGAGAAGATTGAAGTGAGCGTTCTCACGCCGAACATCGGCGGCCATGTCGGTAGGGTCGGTAGCGGCATTCAGATGCTCTGCTATCTGCAGCAGCAGCGCGCCGGTTGGTCGGCGTTGCCCCTGCAGCTCTTCGGCAATGTTCTTGTGGTACGCGAATTTCTCGGTATCGGGTATTTCGGAGTAGATGAGCGCGCGGATGCGCGGATGCGAGAACTGATAGCGAGTCGGCTCGACGTAGTCATCCGTTGTTAGATTTACCAGCAGCCCCTGATTGATGGCGGGTCGCAGCAGAGTGCCGATTGCCGCATCTTCGCGTCGCATGACCGCGGCGAGAAATGGTCGTGCGAACTGCTCGCCGAGTGCTGCGGCAAACGCGAGCACTTTGCGTGTTTCTGCAGGCAATTCCGCGATGTGCTGGCGGATGCGCTGTGATGTGTTGTTGCTGAAGAAATGACTGCGAACCTTGGCCAGTTCCCACGACCAGCTGGCGTCGGTGGTGTCATGGACTATGATCTGGTGGCGATGCAATTCGTTGATCAGTTCCAGAACATCGCTGGGTAAACCGTCAGTCTTTGCGTGTATCTCGGCGCTGAGTTCTCTGACGCGCGCTTCGCTGTGAGAGAGCATATCGGCCAGCAAACCCCTGAGGTCGGATTTCTCGAAAGGCGCAAGCGCAAGCGATGTGGTTTTCGTCGCCACCTGAGCATGGTTGAAAAGCTCTGGATGATCGCGTTCACCTGTCACTACGAGTAGCAGATTGCGGGTCTCCAGTGCAACGTCAATCAACGCACTCAGACATTCTGTCGGCAGCTGATCGGTCGCCTCGACCACGACGCAGACGGGTTGTGGCGCCAGGGCTCGCAGGAGGATCTTTGTTCCGCGGCTGGGCAATCCCGCTGATACTTCGCTCGAGGCCGGGAGGATTGTGGTCAGCTCAGGTATGAAAGGCACCAACGAGCGGATATCCGGGCAATCCCAGTGACGGATGCTGGCGGTCAATGCATCGCCGGTGTCGGATCTCAGGGAGAGAGCCTGGCGCATCAACTGGCGCAGCAGTTCGAGCCAGATGGCGTCCGTGTCTCGCAGATCAAAGCCGGGACCGTTGGTGCGAGCCAGCAGAACGCGGCTTTCAGCCGCCTGCCGGCACAGCGCATCGCACAGTGCGTTTTTCCCGACCCCCGAATCACCGATAATCTGCAGGAAGAGGACTTCGCCTTGACGGATACGGCCGAGATGATCCTGGATGAGTTTGAGCTCGCTGTCTCTGCCGTAAAGACGCTTGGGCAACGCAAGCTGGCCGGGCGAGTCGGTACGTCCCAGGCGAAACGGGATGACATTGCTGTGACTCTGGCCTTCGATGAGATCGTCACGGACGGCAGCTGCGGTCTGGTAACGATCCTCGGGTTGTTTGGCGAGCAGTTTCTGGACGACGTCGGAGAGCCAGCGCGGAACTGAGTCAACGACCGCATTCAGAGGACGTGGGGTGCTGGCGATGTGTGCGTGGATCAGTTCCAGGGGATCGGTACTGGTGAAGGGTGGGGTACCGGCAAACAGCTCATAGAGCGTGGCACCCAGGGAATAAAGGTCGGTGCGATAGTCGACGACGCGATTAACCCGACCGGTCTGCTCCGGCGATATGTAGGGCAGGGTGCCCGTCAGTTGTGCCAGTGGTTCGCTGTCGGGATGCTCCCTCGGGACGAGCGTCGCAAGGCCGAAATCGATGAGATGCACGGCAAGCGGATCGGTCGAAAGGATGATGTTACCGGGATTCAAATCACGATGGATTACGCCTTCGTCGTGGATCGATTGCACCGCCCGGGTTATTTCAACGGCGATGTCCAGCCGCTCATCGAAGCTCAGATTACCCAGCTGGATTGTCCCGCGCATGGATTCGCCACCGAGATCTTCAAAGATGATGCGTGGCTTGCGATCGTCCATCGCGAGAGCGCGACAGATGTAGGGGCTGGTCAGCGACTGATTGAGATTGAATTCGTGGTGATAGCGGGCAATGGCATTGGGCGTCTGCGAATTAGACTTCAGCGCTTTGGTGACGACGACCTGTTCCCGCCACATCGTTCTGCGGACCAGGGTTGAGGCGCTTTCGTAGATTTTCTTGTCCACAACTTGTCTGCCCGGTCGCGCCTAAGTACTTGCAGCCTGTTGAAAAAAGGCGCGTTGCGCGCGTTTTTTCCCGCCTTCGGCCATCCCTGGCCTCGGGCAGGCCGGTGCGTCCGCCATGATTCTTGCGTTCAGCGCCGCTCGAAAGCGGCGCCCACTCAGGCGACTTCCGGCGTAAACAGATACCCCGTGCCGTGTATGGTAGCGATGATCTTGGCGTTGGCTGCCCGCTCACCGAGCTTTTTGCGTAGCTGGCCGACCAGAACGTCGATGTAACGATCGTCAGGGAACCACTCACGGTTGCGAATCCGATTCATGAGCTGATCCCGGTTCATTACCTCACCGGCCTTTTCCATGAACGCGAGCAGGAGCTGGTATTCTCCGGCCGACAATGTCGCGGCTTCGCCTTCCGGCGACGTCAGTTCGCGCTTGTTGAGATCAAGTTGCCAGCCCTCGAAAAAGCGGATGTGATTCTTTCGCCGTTTCTGCTGCTGGATGTGGACACGCCGAATGAGATTCCTCGCTCTGCTGAGCAATTCTCGCGGATCAAACGGTTTGGTGACGTAGTCGTCCG
>JAPUFN010000180.1 GCA_027293665.1 Gammaproteobacteria bacterium
AAATAGGGTGTTGCTCTCTCAATGAATACTGCCTTGTGGTTATTACTGAACGACCAGTCCGCAGGGACTTCTGGCTGCAGTTCCCCACTCAGCCAGACACCGGGCCGGCTGTCTTGCGGCTGGCACGCGCTCATTGAGCAAACGACAAAAAGTAGCAGACAAATCTTCTTCATCACGGCACATATCCTGTCTTGATGCATTAACCCAGCGTAGCAGATCGATTCATGGGACTCACAGATAGACTCGACTTGCTCCGGCTGGTTCATTTCTTCACTCTTGGAGATCAATCCCGGCTTTGAATTCTCATGAGCGATACTCGCAGCACCGTTGTCGCCTTTGGCTGGATCATCATTGCGTACTGCGCTGCATTGGCTGTTGCCGTGTTGGCAATAAAGGCATCGAGCCTGAGTACACTCTGCTCAGTCCTGCTCGCAGACATCATGGCCACGCTCACTGTATTTCTATTCAGTTTTCGTTTTCGAAATTCCAGCTTCTACGACGCCTACTGGAGTGTCGCACCGCCAATCATCCTCGGTTACTGGGGCTGGGTTCACGCCGATGCGTTCAGTCAGCGATTACTGGCAGTGAGTATGCTGGTGCTGGTCTGGTCGGTGAGGCTGACCGGAAACTGGAGCTCTGGTTGGGGCGGGTTACAAGACGCGGATTGGCGCTACGTGCGGCTGAAGGCTCAGTTGGGTCGGTTCTACTGGCCCGTAAGCCTGCTCGGCGTACACCTCATGCCGACCCTGATCGTCTTCGCCGGCTGCCTGCCGCTGTATGTCGTAACGGAGAGTGCGGCAGGCTGGCAGGTCTGGGATTCCGCGGGCCTCCTCATCGGGGTCGCCGCGATCTGGCTCGAGGCGAGAGCGGATCTCGAGCTCAAGAGCTTTCAGCTTGCACGACACAGTCGCGCCGAATTGCTCACCACGGGCGTCTGGGCGTGGTGTCGCCACCCCAACTACCTCGGTGAGATCGGTTTCTGGGTAGCGCTCGCCTGCTTTGCTCTCGGCACGGGTTCTACTGCGCTGTGGTCGCTTATCGGTGCGGCGGCGATGATCGTTCTTTTCGTCGGCGTCAGCATTCCGATGATCGAGAAAAAGCTCGACGCCGGGAAACCTGGTTATGCAGAATATCGTGCGCATACGCCGATGCTCCTGCCTCTGGGCCGTTGGACGGCAAATCGCGGTTAACTCAAGAACTGGACAGGAGATCAGCATGGCGTTGGATATCACCCGCAGACGAGCACTCTTTGGACTTTCGGGGGCGGCGATTCTCGCGCAAACGAAAGTCCGCACCGCCTTCGCAGAGGAGACAGATCTCACGCCATTCGCCCAGGGAATTGCCAGCGGCGATCCCGATCAGACCAGTGTCGTACTGTGGACGAGAATTGCACCTGCCTTGAAGGCCGATTCAGTCCACTGGGAAATCGCAAGCGATGCAGGCGGCAAGAACCCGATCGCCAGGGGCAGCGTCACCACCGATGCAGATCGTGATTACACGGTCAAGGTATTGGCTACCGGACTGCAACCCGGAACGACCTACTACTACCGCTTTATTCTCAACGGCGTCAGTTCTCAGGTGGGCACGACACGAACGCTGCCGACAGAGAAACTCGAACGTCTTGGACTGGCTGTCGTTGCCTGTTCCAACTATCCGTTCGGCCATTTCAACGCCTATGACGCAATAGCAAAAGACGAACAGATCGATTACGTCGTTCATCTGGGTGACTACATTTACGAGTATGGCCCCGATGGCTACGGCGGCAGTATCGGCGCCGAAATCGGCCGAGCCCACGCCCCCGATCACGAGATAGTGTCATTGGCCGACTACCGCGAGCGGCACGCCCAATACAAAAGCGACGCCGGTTCTCGCGCAATGCATGCCGCCCACCCGCTCATCGCCATCTGGGACGACCACGAATCAGCGAACAACCCCTGGATGGAAGGCGCGCAGAATCACCAAAGCAACACCGAGGGCGATTGGGGCGAGCGGCGAAGCGTCTCGCTCAAGGCGTACTACGAGTGGATGCCGGTACGCGACCCGGACACCGGTGGCAGCCGCGAGGAGTACTGGCGGCACTACGAGTTTGCCGATCTGGCGTCGCTTATAACGCTCGAAACCCGACATACAGGGCGCTCCCGACAGATTGACTACAACGATCATCTTTCCGATCTCAAGACAACAGAGGATGCGCACCGATTCAGATCCGCAGTGCTGGGCGCGACGGAGCGTCGCATGCTGTCGCGCGAAAATGTCCGGTTCGTGGAAACCGCCCTGCGGGAATCGCTTGCCGCCAGACGACCGTGGCGCCTGATTGGCAATCAGGTTCCCCTGGCGCGGATCGACGTACCACTACTCAATGAACCGCCGTTCGTCGACCCCAACCGTGACCCGGATGACGCGGTCGGCCAGGCGATCGCCCGCCTGACCCGGCTGGGTGAACTGGATCTGCCTATCTACATCGACTGCTGGGACGGCTACCCGGCGGCGCGGGAACGCTTCTATCAGTCCTGCAGCGCGGTCGGCGCAACCGATCTACTCGTGCTTACCGGCGACTCGCATGCATTCTGGGCAAATTCACTTTTTACCGATGCCGGCGAAGCCATGGGGGTGGAAATTGGTACCGCCGGTGTGACCTCACCCGGTGATTTCGAGGGCGGCGGGGAGGAGATTTCCAGCCGCATGGACGTCCTGCTGGCACAGCACAACAACGAAGTGGTGTGGACCGACAACCGTCATCGCGGCTATGTACGGCTCGTGCTGACCCGCAACCAGGCAACCGCTGACATCGTTACCGTCTCCCAGGTCGATGCGCCGGACTACGAACAGAGCATAGTGAAGACATTGCGTATCGCAAAAACAGGATCGACGCTGCAATTCATATAGTGGCTAGTCAGCAAACGCCGCGTGGTGCACGCGGTCGCTGGTTGCAGGACGCGAGCACATCGCTGACTTTGCGCTTGAGGCCCGGTAGCAGAGACTCCGCAAACCAGGGATTCTTTTTCAACCAGATGTTGTTACGCGGGCTCGGATGCGGCAGTGGGAACAACCCCTCGTCGTACTCCTGCCACGCCCGCACCGTCTCTGTGAGGTTCTTGTGCATCGTGGGTAAGTGCCATTTCTGCGCGTACTGGCCAATGACCAGCGTCAGCTCGATGTGTTTGAGACCCTCCAGCAATTGCACCCGCCAGGCCGGTGCGCACTCCGGCCGCGGTGGCAGGTCGCCCGACTTGCCGGTGCCCGGGTAGCAGAATCCCATCGGCAGGAGAGCTATCCGGGTCGGATCATAGAACGTCTCACGCGAGATCCCGAGCCACTCGCGCAATCGATCGCCACTGGGATCATCGAACGGCACGCCGGATTCATGGACCCGCCGACCCGGTGCCTGGCCGACGATCAGTATCTTCGCTCGCGGGTCTACCTGCAGCACCGGACGCGGACCAAACGGCAGCGATGCTTCGCACAGACGGCATTGCCTGACCGTCTCGACGAGTTCCTTAAACGGCAGAGTCATCAGGTTCGCGGGCTTCAACCCGCAATTAGAGCGCTCAAAAACTTCGAATTGGCCTCTTCACAGCAGGCGAGGGATTCGAACCGGGCGGCTACTGCACCCTCGGTCGCGGCCGCAAACTGGCGCATGTAATCCGCGCCGCCGAGTTCGCCTTCGGCCTGCACGCGCAGCTGTTCGGTGCGATCAAGACCGCTCATCACAGAATCGTAACGTTCCTCCAAATCCGGCAAGCGTTCGCGCAGTTGCGCTGCGCGCGCTGCGGCATCGTCTTCAAGCGATTCGATAAAAACGGCAATCTCATCTTCGCGCTCCGCACAGGCGAGCAATCCCGCCCGTTCAACGTCATCGGCCGCCTCCTGGGCCCAACTGCGATATTTCGTCCCTGCGATCCGCTCGAGAATCGCCAGTAGCATCGGGACTTCGTCCGGCGCCAGATCCGGCAAAAGAGCACCGAAGGCTTCGACAATCGATCCGGGTTGTTCAGACATAAGCGGTCACTCCTGGGAGGCGGATTTACTCAGGATATCTTTCAGACCGGAAGGCAGTCTGTCAATCGGCGCAGACGAACAGGCGGTGACTGGCTTAGAAAAATCGCCATGCTACTTGGTATCTCCAGCTGTTTAGTGAAAACTGAGAGCAATTCAGCAACTGCACACGTGTGTTAACCAAACCCTGGCTGGACCCGATGATCGTCCTCAGACCCGTTACACCAGAAAACTACGACAGTGCACTTGAGCTTCATGTCACTCCGGAACAGGAACGATTTGTCGGGCCTGTCATGAAATCGCTGGCTGACGCGTTTATCCACGTCGGTGCGGAAGTTCGTATGGCCTGCGACGACGACTTGCCTGTGGGTTTCGTGCTCATCTTTCCGTTCGAGCTCGATGGGAAACCAGTCGTGAACATCGTCCGATTCCTCATCGACGCCCGCTACCAGGGGCGCGGTCTGGGTCGGGAATCATTGGCGGCCACGCTGGACTGGATCCGCTCGCTCGTACCGCGGCCGCAGCGCGTGCGCATCTCTACGCTGCCGGATAACGAGGCGGCCCTCGCTCTGTATCGCAGCATGGGATTCGAAGACCACGGGATGGAAGAGGGCGAACTCGCTTTGTGGCAATCGCTAACCTAGGGTGTAGGTGCGCCACCACTGCAAATGATGGGGAAAGACACATGCAAATAGGAATCAACGGCACCGGACTCGTGCAACGCGCATCCGTCGATGCGATCGTCGAAGACGCCCAGCGCGCAGCAAGCGATGGGTTTACCAGTTACTGGCTGGCCGAACATCCAACCGGCGGATTCGATGCCCTGACGGTGCTTACAGTGGTTGGGCTGCGTGTTCCGGAACTGGAACTGGGCACCGCCATCGTTCCAACTTTCCCGCGTCATCCGATGGTGCTCGCCGGTCAGACGCTCACGGCACGCAGCGTCATCGGCAATCGTCTGACACTGGGAGTGGGACTGTCGCACGCACCCATGATGGCGGATCTTGGCATTTCGTTCGACAAACCCATCCGGCATCTGAAGGATTACCTTTCGGTGCTCATGCCGCTGCTTGAAAACGGCACCGTCGAGTATTCCGGTCAGGCCTTGTCCTGCAAAGCACAGTCGTTTTTCCGCCCCGAGGAACGCTGCCCCGTCGTCGTTGCAGCACTGGGCCCTCAGGCACTGAAGGTGGCCGGTCGGATGACAGACGGCACAACGCTCGCGTGGGTCGGCCCGCGGACCGTGCGTGAACACATAAAGCCAAGGTTGACGGAAGCAGCAACTGCGGCAGGCCGAACCGCACCTCGAATCATTGCAACACTGCCGATCTGCGTTACGGATGACGAAGCCCGTGTGCGGACACGCATTACCGAAACTCTCACGATGTATGGCAAACTGCCTTCATATCAAGCTATGTTCGAACGCGAAGGTGTGAGCGAGCCTGGCGAGCTTGCAATCGTTGGAAGCGAATCCCGCGTTCAAGATCTCGTCGAAGAGCTGGCCGACGCTGGTGTGACCGACTATGCAGCATCGGAATTTACGACGACTGCTGACGAACGTGAGCGGACACGGCAACTTCTCATTGGCCTTACTGGAGGCTAGTTGGCGCCTGTCCGGGTCGGAGTCTGGTTGTCGTACTTGATCGCGATCTGTAGTCTCGCAGGCGAGGGAGAGGGGGAATCACCATGAGTCGAAGACACTTTGGCACGCTGCTAGTTCTGCTTTGTGCGTTAGCCAATCAACCAGTAATCGCACGGGATCTCAATGATGCAGCGCTCGCGGATGAATCAAATACCGCCGAATGGCTGGCCTATGGCCGGACCTATTCCGAGCAGCGCTTCAGCCCGCTGACGCAGGTCAATCCGCGTAACGTCTCGGAGTTGCAGGTCGACTGGTATCTCGATCTGCCCGACGCGGCCGGGCTTGTTGCAACACCCCTGGTCGCCGATGGCGTCATGTATTTTTCCGGCTCGCGCAACATCGTACGCGCGGTGGACGCCACCACCGGAGAGCTTTTGTGGCGTTACCAGCCGCAGCTGGCTGAAGGACGCTCACGCGTTTCTTTTCTTCATGGCAGCCGGGGTGTCGGTTTATGGAAGGACAAGGTTTACACCGCCACGGTCGACGGCCGCTTGATCGCGCTCGATGCAGCCACGGGCAAGGAAATCTGGAGCGTGATGACCGTCGATCCCAGCAAAGCGCTCTACATCACCGGTGCGCCCAAAGTATTCAAAGGCAAAGTTCTGGTCGGCAACGGCGGTACCGAGAATGGTGCGACCCGCGGCTACGTGACGGCTTACGACGCCGAGACCGGCAAGCAAGTCTGGCGCTTCTATATCGTCCCCGGCAATCCTGCCGATGGATTTGAAAATGCTGCGATGGAGATGGCAGCGAAAACCTGGACCGGCGAGTGGTGGAAGTACGGTGGTGGTGGCAACGCCTGGCATGGCTTCACCTACGACCCGGAATTTGATGCGCTCTACATCGGCACCGGCAACGGCGCACCCTGGAACCGCAAAATTCGCAGTCCCGGCGGCGGTGACAATCTCTTCATCTGTTCTATCGTGGCGCTGGATCCGGACACCGGTGAGT
>JAPUFN010000181.1 GCA_027293665.1 Gammaproteobacteria bacterium
TGGTTTCCTGATCGATGGGGAAAAAGCCGCAGGTCGCGCCATATTCCGGCGCCATGTTGGCAATCGTTGCCCGATCCGCCAACGGCAGTTGATCCAGACCATCACCGTAGAATTCGACGAATTTTCCCACCACGCCGTGCGCTCGCAGCATCTCGACCACCGTGAGGACCAGATCGGTCGCCGTGATACCCTCTGGCAAACTGCCGATGAGCTTAAAGCCAACGACCGCGGGAATGAGCATCGAAATCGGCTGACCCAGCATCGCGGCTTCCGCTTCAATACCGCCGACACCCCAGCCAAGCACGCCCAGGCCGTTGATCATCGTGGTATGGCTGTCAGTGCCGACGAGCGTATCGGGATAGGCGATCGTTACCCCATCTTCTTCTTTCGTCCAGACGGTCCTGGCCAGATACTCGAGGTTTACCTGATGACAGATCCCGGTACCCGGTGGCACGACGCGGAAGTTGTCGAACGCTTTCTGCCCCCAGCGCAGAAAACGGTAGCGCTCCTGATTGCGTGACATCTCAAGCTCAACATTGGCCGCGAAGGCATCCTCCGTGCCGAATTTATCGACCATCACCGAGTGGTCAATCACCAGATCCACGGGTGATAAGGGGTTGATGAGGCTCGGATCATAGCCGGCAGCAACGACTACGCTGCGCATCGCCGCGAGATCGGCAACTCCGGGAACCCCCGTGAAATCCTGCATCAGTACGCGCGCGGGCCGATAGGCAATTTCTTCTGCGGCTGGCGGATTTGCCGCCCAGCCGCCCAGGGCTTTGATGTCAGCAACTTTTACCGAATTGTCGTCTTCGAAACGCAGCAGGTTTTCCAGCAGAATCTTCAACGACATCGGCAACCTGTCCACGTCGCCAACGCCGGCGGCCTGCGCGGCGGGCAGACTGAAGTAGTCATAGGTTTTGCCCTGGACGTCGAGCGACTTCCTGGTCTTGAAACTATCTAAGCTCATGAGTTTTCGTCTCAGGCAAAAGGGGGGCGTATTCTGCCTGAAAGAAGGCCCAACTCCCAAATGGTTAACCGGGGCAGAAACTCATTCGTTGCGTTCCGGTGCATCCTCTGCCGGTGCACTCCCATCGCTACTCTGATAGAGATTCGCGCTGCAGCGCCAGCAGAACGTCGCCTCCCGGATATGGCCTTCTGCGGAGCAGCGAGGACAGGTCGTGGTATTGGCGGCGCGGCGACTTGCCTCACTCAACTCGAGCGTCACGATACCGGTCGGCACGGCGATAATGCCGTAGCCCATGATCATCACGATCGTCGCAAACGCCTGCCCTAAGGAGGTCTGCGGCGTGAGATCACCGTAACCGACGGTCGTCAGTGTGATAACCGCCCAGTAGATACTTTTGGGGATGCTCGTAAAGCCGGATTCGCCACCCTCGATTAGATACATC
The DNA here is from genome assembly GCA_027293665.1 of Gammaproteobacteria bacterium. Taxonomy (GTDB): domain Bacteria; phylum Pseudomonadota; class Gammaproteobacteria; order Pseudomonadales; family Azotimanducaceae; genus SZUA-309. The sequence goes on from JAPUFN010000181.1 coordinate 1,413, forward strand.
AGCGAACCGAAAACAACGACCAACGCCATCACGGTGGAGATGAACACAATTATTTTGCGGCCGCTTGCCCTGATCGCCTGGGTCAGGAGTTCCGCCTCGCCGACGAAACGCACCATCCGCAACACGCGGAACACCCGAAGGACACGCAGGATTCTGACAACGAGCAGATACTGGGCATCCATGATGAACAAGCTGAGATACGTCGGCAGTATGCACAGGAGATCCACTATGCCGAAAAAACTCCTGGCATAGCGGCCCGTGTTCTCAATACACCACAGACGCAACGCATATTCGATCGTGAAGGCGATGGTGAAACACCATTCGACCGCGTACAAGAAATTTCCGTAGCGAGCGTGTACCGCGGCGACGGAATCGAGCATTACCGCGATGACGCTGATGATGATGGCGACGATGAGTCCGACATCGAATGCTTTGCCGAGCGGTGTATCAGCCTCGAATATTACGATCCGGACGGTGTTCTTATCGAAAGCCACGCAGCTAGGCTAACATGCCTGGAAGGAATGGGAACTGCGGTTTTGCTGCTCACAAAGCAGCCCACGGCGCGCTACCGTGGGCCACACAGACGGGTGGCAGACTCAGGCCGCGGCGATCTCGATCCGGCGCGGTGTGTCTTTGGCTTTCTTCGCGATCACGAGAGAAAGCACACCGTTTTTCGAAGCAGCGGTTATCGAATCTTCGTCCACGTTTTCGGGCAGGTGAAAGCTGCGGGAAAACCGTCCCCGGCTGCGCTCCTTGCGCAAATGCCTGGCTGATTCTGAATCTTCAATACTACGCTCACCGCTGACGGTCAACACGCCGTCATCCAGGGCGATATTGATCGCCTCAGCGGCAACCGCCGGAATATCCAGTTCAATCTGGTAGTCGTCGGCCGTCTCCAGTATGTCTGCGACCGGCGTCCACGCTGCATCGCTGCGCTGTAGGCGTGCCGCGCTTACGTGGGTGAATAAATCGTCGAACTCGCGCCACGGGTTCAATCTGACAATGCTCATAATGTATCTCCGTAACCAATGAATCTATTGAATGTCAAGTATCAAGATGGGTCTGAACAATCGCATTAAAAGATCTTGAATTACGGAAATTGCCCCCCACAGCCTGCCGCGAATTCAGCCAGTGCGGCGGGTAATGAAATCAGCTACCAGTCCGGCAATGGTTGGCACCAGCGCAGCC
>JAPUFN010000182.1 GCA_027293665.1 Gammaproteobacteria bacterium
GCCAGCTTGCAGACTGAATAGCCGACACGGCCAATTCGCTGGGGGAAACATGATCCTGGGCTGAGCCCATTCTCGTTGGATCATGGCGCGGAAACACAAGAGAGAAAAAAATGGAACGATTACAACGAATCATGCTCGCGAATGGACTGCTCGTCATTCTGGTGGCGATGCTTGCCGGTTTCATGCTGATGTTTTCACTGCTCGGAGGTCTCGAAATCTGGCCGTCGAATATCGTGCCGATTCCGGTCTACGGCACCAGCGAAGGCTGGGTGCGAGCGCATTCAGGTGGCACGATGAATGGCCTGCTGGTAATCGCGATCGCACTGTCACTGCCGAAGCTGAGCTTGAGCCCTTTGCTGCAAAAGTTGACCGCCTATGGTTTCATTTATGTTGCGTGGTCGTTCACGGTCTTTTATTGGTTGGGCAACGCTGCTGGTAATCGGGCACTAACCATCGGTGACAACCCGCTGGGCGAATCGGACATCTTCGGGATTCTTGGTTTTCTTCCCGGGTTGCCAAGTGTAATCATTGTCGTAGTTTTACTAGCAGTGGCGACGAAAGGCGTATTGGCATCCAACGAAGAATGATCCTCACCAACAACAAGAGAGTAGACATGACGAGCAAGCGGTCGATGGAAAGAACTCAAATGCAGATTACCTGGCTGACTATAGCGCTCGCCGTGATGCTCACTGCAGGCTGCGGAGGCTCCGACACAGCATCTGATAAGACGCAATTCACCACTGAATCGCAGGCAAATACGACGATGGAGGATTCACCGGTGGCTGGTGTGACATTCAGATTCATCGACACGAACGGCATTCGAATGCGCATTGCAGAAATGGGAGACGAGGGTCCACTCGTGTTGCTGGCCCATGGCTGGCCGGAGTCCTGGTATTCCTGGCGGCACCAGATTCCGGCTCTCGCCGAAGCCGGCTATCGAGTCGTGGTGCCGGAGATGCGCGGCTACGGCGAAACCGATGCGCCTGCGCAGGTGGCCGACTACGACATTGTGCAGCTCGCCGCCGATATGGTCGGCGTGTTGGATGCGTTGGGTGAAGAGAAAGCCACGATCGTCGGCCACGATTGGGGTGCGGTCGTCGCGGCCAGCACCGTGCTGCAATATCCGGATCGATTCTCGAGCCTCGTGCTGATGAGCGTGCCGCACCGCGGACGATCTGCGAGCTCACCCATGGCGGCCATGCAGGCGCGGGTTGGCGACAACTTCTTCTATATTCTGTATCACAACGAGCCAGGAGGCGTTGCTGATGCAGAGTATGACAACGATCCTCGGGGACTCCTCAGCAGACTGTATCTATCACCGGATTCGCCCCGCGAAGCGCCGCAGATCACCGATCCAAAGCGCTCTGCCGGCGGTTGGATTCCGCGTCTCGGCACGCCGAAGGGGTTACCGGACTGGCTGACCCAGGACGATCTCGATTTTTATGTTGCGCAGTTCGAACAATCAGGATTCCGCGGTGGCGTGAATTACTACCGCAACTTCCAGCGCAACTGGGAGATTACGGAACATCTCGCTGCTGCAAAGATTGAGGTGCCTGCGCTGTTCATTGCCGGGGAAAAAGATGTGGTGATTGGTGGCGCTACGGCTGCGATGCTCAAAGGAGTGATGGACCCTGTGATGACCGATCTGCGTGGCATAGTCATCGTGCCGGAAGTGGGTCACTGGATTCAGCAGGAAGATCCGGCTGCAACCAATGAGGCGTTACTGAGTTTCCTCAAGGCTCTGTAGTCAGTTATTGAGGAACTCTGAGTTCGTGAGCGATGATCTAACACTCCTCCGCGCTGTCGACATCACTGATGCACAAGACCTGCCAGCCGGCGGCTTTTCAGCCTGGCTTCGACGCACTCGCAGTGATCTGAGCGAGCAGAAAGGTGCTGACGTACCCTGCGGCGAATGCAATGCATGCTGTCACTCATCTTATTTCATACACATCGGACCCGATGAGACCCAGACCCTCGCGCTGATCCCCGAAGAACTCCTGTTTGCAGCACCCGGTCAAGCCGAAGGCGTCGTCCTGCTGGGCTATGGTGAAGATGGCCAATGCCCGATGCTGGTCGACGAGAGGTGCTCAATTTACGAACATCGACCACAGACGTGTCGCAACTACGACTGCCGGATATTTCCTGCAGCCGGGATTGCCGCGGCAGAAGACGACAAAGCGCTAATCACTCAACGCACACGGCGCTGGAAGTTCAGCTACCCCAGCGCTGATGACCGCACAGAGCATGCAGCGGTGCAAGCCGCCGCACGGTTTTTGCAAGAACGCGCAGAATACGTCGCAGATGAAGTACCAAACAATGCGATCCAGTTGGCCATTCTTGCAATCAAGGTTTCCGGCGTGTTTCTGCAGATCCACGAGGCACACGAGAAATCCGGCACGGCCCCCTCAGATCTTGATGTTGGCCGAAGGATAGCAAAGGCCATGGCCGAAATGGCAGGCTCAGTTGTGGCGGCGGAATAAGGTGTCAGAGAAAATCGGAATATTAATAATCGCGGCCTAGATCAGGAAACTTGCGAGGCACTACAGCTGATGATCTCCGACTACCCGCGATATCCCCTGGACAACCAGACACGCTACATCGAATCGATGGACGACATTTCCAGCATCGATCACTTTCTGACGTCGCTCGCAGACGCCGCAAAACCATGAGCCCGCAGCAAGCATCCTGGTACCGGTTGTTAGCCTTTAGCCTTTTCCACTGACCGCAGGATTTCGGTACAAGTTCTTAGCCGTCTAGACTGGCCTCACCAGCAAGCAGCGCCAGAGCCTGGATGTGAACCTCGGCACTATCAATGACTTCGAAGCCAGGAGTCGCATCGGAGAACGCTAAAAACAGGTCCGTGCCCGCCAACAGCACGGCTTCTGCGCCCTGCTCAGAACAGAGCTCAGCGCCGGCAGAGAAAAAAAGCTCGCGCTGCCTCTGGTCACATTGTTGCGCAGCAGCCATTGCGAAATACTCCTCACCGACCCGTTTGAGATCAGCGCCCTGCGGCAAGACGACATCGAATTCTGCCAGTGTTCCGTACAGGCTGGATTCCATCGCAGTTACCGAACCTAAGAGCCCAATTCGACGCAACCCCCTGCGATTGAGTTCGTCGCTTATCGTCGCAAGGGCATCGACAAGAGGCAACGGCGAGATCACCTCGAGCTCGCGAATGCAGAAGTGTCCTGCGATCGAGGTGACCGCCGCGATTTCGGCACCGGCGGCGGCGAGTTGGTCCAGATGGCGGCAAAAAATCTGAGCCTGCCGGACAGGCTCCTCTACAGCCAGATTGGCTCTCAGTGTATTCATATCGGCATGTGCGATCGTAAGTTCCATGGGAGACGACATGGATGATCCAGCGCTAATCAGGCCGCGATAATAGAACTCAGTGGCCGCAGGCCCGATGCCCCCAATTAAGCCGATGTGCATAAGTGCTCTTTTTAGAAATGGCGGAGAGGGAGGGATTCGAACCCTCGAAGAGTTACCCCTTACACACTTTCCAGGCGTGCTCCTTCGACCGCTCGGACACCTCTCCGTTGTACTGGTGGCAACCCAATCCAGCCGCACCTCAGCACACGAGTCCGCTGCTACCGTTGCTCCCTTCCGGGCCTGGCGGAGTTCACAACCTGCCGTTGCGAGGGGACCAGAAAGGGTCACCATTGAGGGCGCGTATGCTAGCGAAATTGACCAGGGAAGTGTAGCGAGCGTTCGCCGGTCTATGGCTGAGTCCGGCTCCTTGCGCTAGAGTCGCTCTACCCCGCCATCTGGTAGCCCAGTGCGAAAAGATCACCGGCCTTATCGGGCCAAGATTCTGCACCGTCAACTCGAACGAGCTTACGTTGCGCACTTCATCAAGCCGCAGCTCGATGCACTCGGGCCGGAATACCAGATCATGCAACCCCGGCATCTGAAGATCCATGGCGAGAACATCCGTATCGGCCGCAGCGTGCACATCGTGACTGCTGCCGATCGCAGAGTTTCACTGACCACCTGGCAGTTCCATGGGCATCGCGGGCGCATCGATATCGGCGACTACTGCCTGATATGTCCTGGCGTACGCGTGGACTCTGCCTCTGGCGTAGAGATCGGCAACAACTCAATGCTGGCAGCAGCGGTTTACATCACAGACGCTGACTGGCATGACATCTACGATCGCACGCTGCAGATTGGCACGACCTCTCCGGTCCGACTCGGTGACAATGTCTGGATCGGTGACAGCAGCATCGTCTGCAAAGGTGTAAACATTGGCGACAACAGTGTGATCGGCGCAGGCAGCGTGGTGACCCGTGACATCCCGGCAAACGTCATTGCCGCTGGTAATCCGGCCAAGATCATCCGCGAACTGGATGCGACGATCCCGTTGCGTCGCCGTGAAGATTTACTTGCAGACGCGGACTCACTCAAGCGGCAAATTGACGAGCTCGAGCGCTACATGCATGGCGGCAACAGCTGGTGGGAGTGGTTGAAAAGCATCGTGCGACCGGGACCGAACAGCTAGTACCGGGTATTAGCCTTTAGTCTTTTCCACGCTTTGCCGAAAGGCTAAAGGCTAACGAACGGCACTACTGGCGGGGGAGCCGTAGCGCGGGGGCTTGCTCGTCGACGTTCGATCGATACGGATTGATATCGATGCCACCGCGACGCAGAAAATAGCCCGCCACTGACAGCTGTTCCGGCCGGCACTTTTCCAACAGATCGACAAATATCTGCTCCACCGTATCTTCATGGAAACCCTGGTGGGAGCGATACGAAATCAGATAGCGCAGAAGTCCTTTTCTGAATATGGGTCTTCCCAGATATTGGATCACCAGGGTGGCAAAGTCGGGCTGCGAAGTGACCGGACACAAACTTCTGAAAAGATTCGTGTGCAGTGTTTCTTTAACCGCGCGCTCCTCACCATCTTCAAGTAAGAGTAGCTGAGGCGCGCGTTCGTAAGACTCAACCTCGACACTGAGTCCATCGAGGCAGGTTCCGGGCAAACGGTCGACTTGTTCGGGTATCTGATCCAGTTCCAGCAGGTTAACCATCACGGGTGCCCGAAAGACAAGTGCAAGATCCGAATTCAAGGTACTCAGGATATCCGCTTTGTTAGAAAAACGGGACATCGCGAACGAATTGAGATAGAGCTTCAGAGACTTGCTCTCAACCATGCAGTGTGAACTGCATGGCACGTTGATCCGCACGGCTGCGACCTGGGGTTTGCCAGCGGAATCGAGCCAGGTGAACTCAAAAGCATTCCACACGTCTTCCCCACCAAATGGCAGGGTTCCAGTCAATCCCATTGACTCACGCGACTCCGCTCGCTCGATGGAATACAACAGCGACGGGGTATAGGTGTCGATGTACTGCGTCGGTTTGCCCGGGGCAACCTCAGACGAGTTCAAATTCCTTCTCACACAAAACCTCAAGCGAACTACAACCAACGAGCCACACCAAGTCAACAGGCCACTCGACAGGCGATGTTAAATTCAGGTCGAAAGCACCACTAAGGCACCTAAATTGACACCCAGCGCTGCTGCGTACCCGACCTTTCGCATCAATGCGCGTGTCGGCACTGAGCGCTGCGCGTGCCCGTACCAGGCAGATGCGCGTGCGCACACCAAGGTGCGCGCGTGCCGAAAAAAGCGTTTACTGGGCAGCACCCGATCCTGATACGCGCACGGAAACGACGCAATGCTCGAGCAATTTCAATTACTTGCAACCACTTTCTCGAAACTTGCGTGGGGGCCATGGTTGCTGGTTCTGTTGCTCGGTGGCGGATTGTTTTTTCTGGTCTATTCCCGTTTCGTGCCATTTCGCCATCTCGGCCATGCCTGGAAAGTGTTGCGTGGGACGTTCGATTCCGCTGACGATCCAGGTCAGATCAACCATTTCCAGGCGCTCTCGTCGGCACTCGCCGGAACCATTGGGCTGGGCAATATCGCCGGGGTTGCACTGGCCATCGCCATCGGCGGCCCGGGAGCAATTTTCTGGATGTGGGTGACCGCTGTCCTGGGAATCGCTACCAAGTTTTTTACCTGCACATTGGCCGTTATGTATCGCGGCAGAGACAGCGAAGGAGAACTGCAGGGTGGCCCCATGTACGTCATCTGTGAAGCTCTCGCACCGCGCTGGCGTTTCCTTGCGTACTGGTTTGCATTTTTCGGCCTCATCGGCGCCCTGCCCGCACTCCAGGCAAACCAACTTGTACAGATCCTGCGGGATGTCGTGTTCATCGATAACGGCCTCCTCGAGCCGCAGGGCGATCACTTCATATTCAATCTCACGATGGGAATCGCGATCACGCTGCTGACAGGCTCAGTGATCTTCGGCGGCCTGCAACGCATCGCAACCGTTGCAAGCCGCCTCGTGCCATTCATGTCGGCGCTCTATCTGGGCACGGCCTTGGTAGCGCTGGCACTCAATATCGATGCTCTTCCAGGCGTCATCAAGCTGATTGTGGTCGATGCGTTCAGTGGGGATGCAATGGCAGGTGGCGCACTGCTTGCGGTGATTCTCTACGGCGTGCAGCGCGGTGCCTACTCGAACGAAGCTGGCATAGGCACGGAATCGCTCGCGCACGGCGCAGCCAGAACGAAGGAACCAATTCGTGAGGGACTCGTTGCGATGCTCGGCCCCATCATTGATACGCTGCTGATCTGTTCGGCCACGGCGTTCATGATTCTGCTTTCAGGTGTCTGGGAAGATGGTCAAAGTGGCAGTGGGGTAACCCTGACCGCGGCTGCATTCAAAGACTTGTTAGGGACATCCGGGATCGTGATTGTCTTTGTCTGCGTGCTCTGCTTCGCTACCACGACGATCCTCACTTATTCTTTTTACGGTTCGCAATGCGCGAGCTTTCTGTTTGGCACACGCTACAAGACTCATTACCGCGTGGTTTATGTCGCTTTCATCATCGTCGCAAGCGTCGTGACGCTGGAAGCCGCCATCAGCATCATCGATGGTGCATTTGCGATGATGGCGATTCCAACAATGTTCGCCGCCATCGTCCTCGCGCCACGCGTCAAGGCGGCGGCGACCGACTACTTTGACCGACTTGCCGCCGTTGACAGCCCCGTGCAGCCAGATGAGAACCGGCCATCCGGCACCGGTTAACCTGTCTGGCCGCATGTCAGCTGGGTTTCAGCCGGATTCTCGGTCTATCTCAGCCGCTTAAACCCCCTCGTATTTACAAGGTTGCGCCTCCTGTCATCGACACCTAGAGTAGATCAAGATCTTCTGCGGCATTCACGTTCAAGCTCGACAAACTGAAATCAAACCTGAAATCAACCATTGAATCAGCTACCCAACACACTCCCGCTGTTCGCAGGGAACTACCAACATCCGCCAGATGTCTTCGACGAATTTCTGGGACCCGATGGCGTGCGCGGTCACTGGTCATTCATGCGGGAAGTTCTCGAAGACCCAACCGCGGAGTGGGCGAGCTTGCTCAATCAAACTGTCAGCCGCCTGTTGCAGGAAAACGCTGTCACTTATCTCGCCGACGGTACCCGGCGCCCATGGCAGCTCGACGGTCTGCCTTTTATTCTCGATGGGTCGGAGTGGCACCAGTTGGAAACCGGCCTCATCCAGCGCGCCTGTCTGCTCAACACTATCGTTGCAGACTTTTACGGCGCGCAGAATCTGCTCCACGGTCAGCTACCCAGCGCCATCGCATTTGCGAATCCCAACTTTCTGCTACCGAGCTGTGGCTATCAGGCGGCTGACGGTATCTATCTCAATCTGCTCGCATTCGATCTCGGTCGCTCTCCCGATGGTCAGTGGCGAGTACTGAGCAACCGCACGGAAGCTCCCTCCGGACTCGGCTATACCCTGGAAAACCGCATGATCATGGCGCGATCCGTGCCGGAGCTGTTCGAACGCGGCAGTATTGCGCGGCTTGCCAGATTCTTCCGCGAATACAGCGAAAACCTGCAACAGCTCAGCGGCGGTCAGCGCGTCTCAGATGGCTTGACCGTCATCCTCTCTGGTGGACCCGACCAGTCCACCTATTTCGAACAAACATTTCTCGGCCGCTACCTCGGTTTTCCGGTGGTCGAAGGTGCGGATCTTACGGTCCGCGACAACCAGGTATATCTGAAGACCCTGGAGGGTCTCAAGCGGATCGATCTGATTTCCCGCTTCATTCAGTCAATTGACTGCGACCCGCTGGAACTGAAGCCGCGCTCTCTGCT
>JAPUFN010000183.1 GCA_027293665.1 Gammaproteobacteria bacterium
CGCCTTATCCTAGTGCCCTGTCCGGTTAGTTCGTCGTCTTAATGGTTCGGATTGCGGTTGGCTGTAGGGCCGCGACCACAGTTCATAGACCCGCGAGAGTGCCGAAAGCGCTAGAGAATGCCTGATCGTCCCGTCGAGCACCGCCTGTCGCACCAGTTGCTCGGACATCAGTTCGACCCGGATCAATTCACCTGCGCCCAGCTGTTGTTGCTGTGTGTGCAAAACGTTGCGCGCCAGGTAGTGGTGGCACAGGTGGTCGTGGAACGCGGGGTTGGGCTCCACAGCTCCAAGGTAGGACCAATCGCCGCCTGAGTAGCCGGTCTCTTCAGCCAATTCACGTTGCGCCGCAGCCAGTGGCTCCTCGCCCGGGTCGACCATGCCGCCTGGCGTTTCCAACGTCGTATAACCTGCACCGAAGCGATACTGCCGCACCATCACAACAGCGCCACGATCGGTCACTGCCACGACGTTCACCCAGTCGACGGACGTCAGCACCAGTCGTTGCATGACCTCGTGCGAGCGTGGATGCTCCATCTCATCGAACCGCACACCGAAGAGCTTCAGTTCCGGTCCGGCCTGCGAAGCCACGCAGCGCCACACGAGTTCCTCGTCGCTGCGCTGCTGCGCCGCATCATCGATCTCATCCGTCATCACCATATCCCGTCAGTTCCATGTAACCCCTGCCCACCCGCTTGTTCGCCGGGTCATAGATGTCGATCAAGCCTTCCCAGTATACGAGGCTGGTCGCCATACGCTGATCGGCGAGTGCTGCGCGGATACGCCAGCTGCCGGTAGCTGTCTGCAACTGCCACTGAATCGGCCAGCTCACCCCATCAGCATCGTGCCAGTAGGCAACGGGTTCGAGGCTGAAATCTTCGCTGTTGAGTGACCGGCTGCTACCGTCCAGCGCAACCCACAGGCCCTGATCATATGGATCTCTGCGGCCATCGCGGCGGCGCAGCTGGAACACCATGAGATCACGGCCATCGTCAAACTGCAGGCCAAACCAGTCCCAGCCTATCTGATCATCGCTGAGCACGCTGGTGCTCCATTCACGATCGAACCAGGCGCTGCCGGTTACCTGATGTTCAACGCCGCCTGCCTGCAGCCTTCCCGTGACAGACATCCGGGAAATTGAGTAGTAGTAAGACGCATTGCCAGGACCCTTGACGCTCAACCCGGCGTTACCGTGAAAAACGACAGGCTTTGCGGGGGTCAAAACCACATCGAGCGAATCATCCGCAGAATCCGCCCGCAAATGCCAGCCCGGCTGATCGGCAATTGCCTCGAGCTGCCAGCCATCCAAGGCAAGTTGAAACGGCGACTCGCGCACACCAGCCAGCTGCGGATGACCTCTGGCCACTCGCTCATACGCCCTGTGTTCGCCTGCCGCTACATCTGTGATGGCAAAATGACCGAGGTATGCCTGATTGGTCTGCCATGGATTGGCCGAAACCGGAGACGGTTGCAGCGCCTGCCGGAATACCGTGAACTGGGCACCGAACTCCGCACCGGCCGCATCACGCAACATGAACGTTAGATACCACCATTCGCTGCGAAACGTATCGTGCGCCAGGTGATCGCGGGGAAAACGGAACTCAATGACATCACGCGCCTTGCTGTAGCCGGCTGATTCCGTATCGCCTAACACTCCACCCAGGCGCAACTGCCCCAGCGCACCCCCTGCGGCTGCGGGCGGTTCACAGGCTGCCAAGCCACACAGAAGAACCAATCCCATGAAGCCCCAGGCTCTCATCCACCTTCTCCGATTTCGCCCAATCGCTCACGCGGCGTGGGTAACAAGCTCGTCACGGCAATTGCGATGAGTCCTGTGACGAGCGGCGTCAGAAATGCGTTCGGGCTGAGCGTGAGCTGCAAACTCCAGCCGAAGGCCCGTGGATTGACAACTGTGCACAACAGCCACGCCATCACAATGCCGATCGGCAGTGCAACGAACAATACCGTCGCGCCGACTCCCAACGCCCGCCACAGTTGCAGGGCCTGGCGCTCGCGCTCGCTCACTCCCATAGCTTCCAGTAGCGCCAGAGTCGGTCCCTGATTCAGCTTGAGACCGAGCAACGCGTTGTAAAGCCCGATACTTGCAACGACAAGAGCAACCAGAGTCAACGCCTGCGTGATGCTGAAAGTCTGATCGAAAATCTGCAACGCCGATTGGCGTAATCGATCTCGGCGTTGCACGCCCAGTTCGGGATAGCGTTCCTTGAGCTGTCGAGCAACTACATCCACCGCATCGGTCATAACGCTGAGACGATCAAAGCGCACGGGAATACCAAGCTCGCTGGCCGTTGTCAGGTCGATCAGCACGCGTGGTCGCAAATCGCCGAAACCCGGAAAAATGCCACGAACCCGCAACGCCGAACCCGCCAGTGTGAGCGAATCGCCAATACCCACGTCGAGGTCCCTGGCGAGCCTTTCGCTGAGTAAAGCTTCGCCGGTTGCCAGTGCGCCATCGACTCCATAGCGCGATGTTTCCGCCGCGGTGAACTGCGTGAAGCCGACTTCTATCACGCGGCCCTGCAAGCGGCTACGCTGGTGGCCGTAAGCCTGAACCATGTCGACCGGCGCAAGCCCGGTGAGCCAGGAGGCGACGTCCGCCATCTTCGGCTGGACAGGCCCCTGTGCAGGACCTACTCCCGGGTCGGCACGAACAAATAGATCGTGTGCCAGGCGCTGATCCAGCATGGCGGTGAAATCATTGCGGAAGCTATCCACCATGAGACCAATCGCAACGCTTACGGATACGGCCAGCGCCAGCGCGCCGATAGCGACCGCCAGATCCCGCGGATACCAGACGAGTTCCCGCAGACCCAGCCGCGCCAGAAGTGACAGGCGCGATCGATGATCATTCCAGGGTGCGCGTACCTGACGGTTCAAGCTTTCGAGCAAAGGACGGACAACGACGACCGTTCCGAGCCCTGCAGCAAGGATGCTTAAAAAACCACCCCACAAATCCGTCACGAAGACTGTGCCTGCGACACCCATCCCAAGCAGGAGGCAAACCGCCACGCCCTGGCCGATTCGTCGGCGCAGATCACCGGCAGGATCCGCTACCCGCCACTCCTGGTAGAAGGCAAGCGCGCCACCGAGCAGGCTGACAGCCACCCCACTGACACCTGCCTTGAGCAAAACCCAGCGATCGAGCCCCGGCAGGGGTTCCGCCACCGCAAGACCTGCAGTCGAAATGAAGCTCAGGATCTGGGCCAGATAATAGCCCGCGACGATGCCCGCCAGCGTTGCCGCCAATCCCAGCACCAGCAGTGAGCGGAGAAAACCCCAGGCGAGCTCCGCTTTCGAAACCCCCAGCAGATGTAACCGCTCCATCGTCCGGCGGCGCCGGCGCAGCCAGATTACGCTGACCTGATAGACGAGCAACCAGGACACAACCAACGCAAGCGTACCAAGTGCGCCGAGATTGAAAAGTACGGATCGGGCGAATGCGAGGCTCGGTAATTCCGTATCCAGCGACCTGACCTGCCAACCGTCGAGGAGCCACGTGGGCATCGCAAAGCCTGCAGCAAAACCCGGTAACAACCGATCCAGGAATCGCCGAACCCCCGCCCAGGGGTCAGCCACGCTAACGGCCAGCCGACTGAGTTCGCTGCTTTTCATACCGAGCAATTCCTGGGCAGTACCAATATCGGTGAACAGAACTGCACCGGCGTTACCCTCGAAGGTGGCGGCCACAGAGTATTCAATTCCGGCAACGCTGAACTTTTCCGCAACGCTCACACCGAGCGACGCGCTCGCCACGACACTGCGTGGCACCAGGAAAGTTGCGGCCCCGCGAGCTCCAGCGGCGAGTTCACCCGCGAGCGCATCGACGCCAATCACGCTTACGCCACGCCCGCGCAAGCGTACTTCGCCTTCAACGATCGGCATGAGCCAGCGGATCTCGGGATGCTCACCCGCCCGCCACG
>JAPUFN010000184.1 GCA_027293665.1 Gammaproteobacteria bacterium
TTGTTGCCACTGCAAGGTTGTGGTTTCCAGCAGGCATTCAGATCCCCTCTCGTCGGTTGTCTGCTCCGATTACTGAGCCTTGAGTGGAATCTGGAACTTCGTGCCGTCGGCCGTTTCGACATCGACGGTGAACAGATCGGGTGTCGGCCGCGAGTAGGTCAGACTCTTCAGTCCGCCTTCACTGACAGCCTCAAAACTGACCGTATTTTCACCGAGATTCGTCAGCTTCATCTTCTGCGCGCCGCCGGCGCGTGGTGCGAAACCCGTATCCCATTGCTGAATGTGAAGCATGAGGGAGTCTGCTTCCGGTTGGACGACGATCAACTCGACCATGCTGGTGGCACCTTCACCCGTTATTCTGACCAGCGCTGCGATCGATCCGTCTTTCGGCCGGATCCAGTTTTCCTCCAGTGTCCCGTTGCCGATCGAACCGACGTAGGATCCGGTCATCCAGGCCAGATCATCGACACTGGCTTTCGTGTGAGCGTCGGCCAGAACCGTTGCTGTGGTGGTGAGGCTCAAGACGACCAGAATGCTGGTCAGAAGACGTCGCGGCATGGTTTTCTCCCTTGCAGTGTCATTGAATCGAAAAGTGCGACACTTTATACGAATTGCGGCTCTTTTACTGCAATTCAAGCGCACGTGGCGGCCTTGCCAATCGCTCGAACACTTTTCCCGATACGCCATTCTCGCACGGGAGACTCGCAGTCCGCGGCAGCGTAGTGGGCGGAAATTGCCCGGCGAAACGCCTGGCTGGTGTTGCGGCCGGAACCGTGAATCAGCAGTGGGTGGAACAGCAGTGTGTCACCGGGTTGCATTTCCACATGCTGTCGCTCGTTGAGGTCTGCATTCTCAATCGCGTAGAACCCCGCATTGACGTATTCCCAGTCGGGGTCTGCATGGTCGTGCAACTTGCCTTTGTGACTGCCGGGGATCACCGCCAGACAGCCTGTCTCGCGGGTCGCAGGCGATAGTGCGGTCCAGCTGGCGATGATCTTGTCTGCAGGGCGTATGCGAAAGTAACGCAGATCCTGATGCATCGGGTGACGCCCATCCACGTCGGGCGGCTTGTTGAATACATTTGTCGAAATGCTGTAAATGTCGTCGCCGATCAGATCGCGCACACAGTCCAGGAGTCCCGCTTCCAACACGTACGCATAAAGCGCCGGATCCTCTTCGAAGTTGATCATTTTATTGACGCCGTGCAGCGTCGATTTAGGATCGATCGCCCCTTTCACCACCATGATGTCGCGCATGATTTTCATGGCCGCGGGTGTTTCAGCGTTACCGAGTGCGAGCTCGATGAACCGGTCTTGGTAGTGTGCAATTGCGGCAGAATCGATCAGTTCTGAAACGAGCAGAAATCCGTCCGTTGCGTATTGCTCCTGCTCCGCCTGGGTCAATCGATGCATGGGTTAGCTTTGTGAATTGTGGGGTTCATGCCTTCTGTCCTGCTCGCTGCCAGAGGTTTTGGGAATCGATGCGTAGCGCCCGGTTGAACTTGCTGGACGCATTCTCCCAGGCGATCACGGCTGTCAGTTCAACCAGAGCATCTTCGCTGTAGTGTGAGGCCACACTCGCGAACAGCTCATCGCTCACGTCCTCCCCAGATAACGTCATCGCATCGGCATAGGCAAGGGCTGCCTTTTCCGCTTCATCATAAAGCGTTGACTCAGCATAGTTGTCCAGGGCAAGTATCTTATCGTCGGTCACCCCGGCCTGGCTGCTCACGGCAGCGTTGATGTCTTGTCAGAATACGCAACCATTGAGGCTCGCGACGCGCCGGTTGACGAGCGCGGTCAGAGCAGCGTCGAGCAACTCGCCGCTACCGAGCGAACTCCACATACCTCGCACCGCCCGGAACAGCTCGGGCCTGCGCGCGTAAAGCAGGTGGTTGTTGAGCGGCGCACCCCAGATCTCTGCCTGGGCAGCTAAAACTCTACCGATGTAACCACCTGCGGTGGCCGCATCGATTCCTGGAATCCGGCTCATTGTGTCGCCTCGGTACCCGGCACATCAGCGATCTGCACAGTTCGCCGCCAGCGCGGATGAACCTTTGGTGCCGTTAAGGCATTCACTACTTCGAATTCCAGACTCAGTTCAGCCACCACCTGCTGCGGCCGGACTGTCACCTGTGTCGTGCCGTGAGCAGGCACTTCAAGCAGATCCGGGTGATCGAGGAATGTGTAGTCAGTCGTATTGCGCAGCATCAGCCTGGCGCTCGAACTGTTCTTCAGTGTCAGCCTGACGATTTCGAGGTCTGGTCGGTAGCGTGCATCGGCAACCTCCAGTGAGGCATCGAGCAGCGGCGTGAGCTGATCGTTTCGGCCGATAAGCAGATTTTTGAACCAGACGACGGTTCGCTGCGCGAACAGCGCATCTTTGATGGCCTGGGCACTGCGCTCCTTCGTGAACACGAGTGTTACCGGTCGGTGGCCGCCCGCTGCCGGCTGGTAGTCCCAATCAATGAGATTGTGGACATCGGACACCCCGAGAATCGTCAGATCGTGGTCGAGCGCCATCTGCAGCGCTTCTTCGGAATAGGTGTTGCCGTTAGCCACTTCTATACCGTGCAGATGTCCTGCGCGTATCAGCGCGCTGTGGAAATCCGTCATACGGGCGATCGCGTTCTTGTAGATTCGGGTGTAGTAGGGGTGATTCCAGAAGACGAATGCGCCTTGTGAACTGGCTGCTTTTACTGCTTCAGCGGCCGGCCACTGATTGGCCACCTGGTAGTAGGCGACAGCATCGCTGGCGTCGGCCGGGGCTTCTTCCACCTTGAACAGAGCATTGGCGTCGCTGATGAAGATGGCGTTCATGTGCCCGGCGGGTGCAGCGCGCGTTATCTCCGAACCCGGAATGACGATCAACTGCGAACCATTGGCGGCATCTCTTGCGTCGCTGTAGGACCGGTTGCGATCTGGATGTGGAATGTCTGCACGGTGAGGCTGCCATTCGAGGTGTTCGGTGACCGCCATGGCATCAAGGCCATCGCGCAGCGCTTCGCCGATTCGGATGCTCGGCCAGACGTGGCCGTCAGAAAATACGCTGTGGGTGTGCAGATCCACGACAAGCGTTTCGTGCGTTGCCGTATCCGGAAACTCGATGATGCGCGATCCGTCGGAAGCAGGCGCCCCGGCCGTTCCGTGGCCGAATGCAACGCCCGTACACAGCGCAGCTGCGCCGGCAAGGATCCATTGCGCGGTCTTCGTTCTACGACTCCATACGGTCATGTCGGTGCTCCGGTGTAATAAAGCGGCCAGCCCGTTTGGTTGCCAGGTATGGCTCAGGTTTTAGCAGGCGCTGCCGGTCGTGTTCTTCGTTCGCGTGGTTTCGCGCCGGTCATGTCCAGCAGCTCTTCGGCGACTAGTGCAAGATCTTCATAGTTTGCCTGCGTACCGAGCTTTACTCCTTTGTTGACGACAACCTGGGCTCTGGAGAAGTTGCCACCGGCAGCGTTGATGGTAACGCCGTTGGGCGCATCTTCACTGCACATGAACAAAACCGCCGGGCTCACCAGGCTTGGATGCCGTGCCGGATCGGGATCGGCGACATCATCAGAGCGGCCAGGCACCGTGGCTGTCATGCGGGTGGCAGCACCCGGCGCCAGACAGTTGACGTGGATACTGTGGCTGGCACCCTCCAGTGCCAGGACGTTCATGAATCCCAGCATTGCCATCTTGGCCGCACCATAGTTCGACTGACCGAAATTTCCGTAGATGCCGGAGCCTGAACTCGTAAAGACGATTCGGCCGTAGTGTTGTTCATACATGATTGGCCACGCTGCGTGTGTTACGTAGGCAGTGCCGAGCATGTGGACCTGCATGACCAGATCGAAATCTTCCATGGTCATCTTCTTGAATGTTTTGTCACGCAGGATGCCGGCGTTGTTAACAAGTATATGAACGGTGCCGAAGGCGTCGATTGCATCCTGAATGATGCGGACAGCACCTGCCTTGTCGGCGACGGAATCGCGATTGGCGATCGCCTTGCCGCCCATTGCGATGATTTCCTCGACCACGGCGTCGGCGGCGCCACCTGCGCCGGTGCCGTCAACAGAACCTCCCAGATCATTGACCACAACCTTGGCGCCGCGCTTGGCGAATTCGATGGCGTGACTGCGGCCGAGGCCGCCTCCCGCACCGGTTATGACCACGACCTTGTCTTCGAATTCCGACATAACGTCTTCCCCTTCTGATCTAACGAGTGGCAACGAAATCGAACATACAGCAGACGTATTACTCTAGCAGCGCTGGCAGAAACCGTCACTTACCCTGAGTCACGCTTGGGAAGCGCGGCTGGACCGGACCGATGGGACTGGTAGAGTGGGTGGCATCGAGTGTGGCAAGGGGGAGCCATGATGTCGGGTCCATTGACGGGTTTTTCGGTTGTCGATGTTTCTTCTGTGGTATCCGGTCCGCTGGCGTCAATGATCATGGCAGATCAGGGCGCCGACGTTATAAAAGTGGAGCCACCGGGGTTGGGTGACCTGACCCGTTTGCCCATGAATTTACGCGACGGCATGACGGGACTATTCGCAAACTGCAATCGCGGTAAACGCTCAATTGTCATTGATCTGAAAGCAGACGCCGGTCGCGGGATCGTGTTGGACCTTGTCAAGAACGCCGATGTTTTTATCGAGAACTGGCGCCCGGGTGCAGCAGAGCGACTGGGACTGGGTGAAGATTCAGTGCGCGAAGCGAATTCCGACATCATCTACGCCTCGGTATCGGGGTTCGGCCCCACCGGTCCATACAGT
>JAPUFN010000185.1 GCA_027293665.1 Gammaproteobacteria bacterium
TAGTCCCGATAGGCCCAGTAAAACTCGAGCATCGTGAACTCCGGGTTGTGGCGGGTGGATAAACCCTCATTGCGGAAGTTGCGATTTATTTCGAACACCCGCTCGAAGCCGCCAATCGTGAGTCGTTTGAGAAACAATTCCGGCGCAACACGCAGATACAGATCCAGATCCAACGCGTTGTGATGGGTCATGAAGGGTCTGGCAGCCGCGCCGCCGGGCAGCACGTGCATCATCGGCGTTTCAACTTCGAGGAATTCCCGAGCCAGGAAAAACTCCCGGATCGCACTGACTACCGCGGAGCGAATCCGGAAAACCTTGCGCGAGTCTTCACTCATGATCAGGTCCAGGTAACGCTGCCGATACTTGGTCTCCTGATCGGCCAGACCGTGATACTTCTCGGGCAGCGGACGCAGCGTTTTGTTCAGAAGAACGATTTCCCTGGCCTGGACCGTCAACTCACCCTTATTGGTGCGCATCACGGTCCCACGGATACCAACGATGTCGCCGATATCCCACAGAGCGTTGAATTGCTCATAAGCCGCCTCGCCGACTTCGTCGCGCCGGATGTAGCATTGAATCCGACCGCTGACATCCTGCAGAGTGACGAAGCTTGCTTTGCCCATGACCCTGCGCAACATGACCCGGCCACTGACCGAGGTAGTGATCTCATCAGCCTCGAGTGCCACTTTGTCTTTATCGCGGTGTGCAACGTGCAATTCCTCCGCCAGCGCTTCACGGCGAAAGTCGTTCGGGTAGGCGCCACCTTGCGCGCGCCAGGCAGCGAGCTTTTGCCGCCGGTTGTTTACGATGTCATGTTCATCCGTCATGCGACGATCCCAGCTGCCGAAAAATTTGTGTCCCTTTTGAGAAAAATTATCGGGCCCTGTCCATGCTCGCCCGCAGCTGTCCGTTGCCTAATCATCCTGTCACAAACCCGCT
Source organism: Gammaproteobacteria bacterium (assembly GCA_027293665.1). Classification (GTDB taxonomy): domain Bacteria; phylum Pseudomonadota; class Gammaproteobacteria; order Pseudomonadales; family Azotimanducaceae; genus SZUA-309. Next base: position 940 of record JAPUFN010000185.1, read on the forward strand.
TTGAGGCTGGCTGTGATGAAGTCATCCAGGTCTCCATCGAGCACGGAGTTCGGATCCGTTCGCTCCACCTGGGTGCGCAGGTCTTTCACTCGCGATTGATCCAGAACGTAGCTGCGAATCTGACTGCCCCAGCCGATATCCGCCTTGTTATCTTCGATGATCTGTTGCTCCGCGCGCCGCCGGAGCATCTCAAGTTCGTAAAGTTTAGCTCGTAACTGCTTGAAAGCTTTGTCTTTATTCTGATGTTGCGAACGTTCACTCTGACACTGTACTACGGTCTTCGTCGGCAGATGGGTCAGGCGTACAGCGGAATCCGTCCGATTGACATGCTGGCCGCCGGCACCGCTTGCACGGTAGGTATCGACGCGTACCTCAGAGGGATTGATGTCGATTTCGATGTCATCTTCGATTTCCGGTGCAACGAATACGGACGCGAACGACGTGTGGCGGCGATTGCCTGAATCGAACGGTGATTTGCGAACGAGTCGATGCACGCCCGTTTCCGTGCGCAACCAGCCGAAGGCATAGTCGCCGGAGACCTGTACCGTAGCTCCTTTGATGCCGGCTATCTCGCCCGGTGACAGCTCGGTGATCTGAAGATTGAAGCCGCGCTTTTCGCCCCACCGCAGATACATTCGCAGCAACATCTCAGCCCAATCCTGTGCTTCCGTGCCGCCGGAACCCGCCTGAATTTCCAAAAAGGCATTGGCCTGATCCATCTCCCCTTTAAACATGCGCTGGAACTCGAGCTGCGCCAGTGCAGAGTTGAGCTCGCCGAGATCATCATCGACGACGTCGAGTGCTTCCGAATCGCTCTCTTGGGCGGCTAATTCTGCCAGTTCCGCAAGATCATCGAGATTGGTTGCAAAAGAGGCGAGTACGATCACAATTTTATTGAGCTGCGCGCGTTCTCTGTTGAGATTCTCTGCTCTCTCCGGGTCATTCCAGACGTCGGCATCGGCAAGTTCCAGCTCTACTTCAGCGAGCTTCTCTTTCTTGTCATCGAAGTCAAAGATACCCCCTGAGTGCAACATCGCGCTCACGAAGATCCTTGATCTGTTCTCGAATGGAAGTGATTTCCGCCATCTTTCTGCTTCAGTTTATTGCTTCAGGTTAAAGGCTTCAGGCGTCTCGCCTCAGCCTGCTTCCGGCGGACATTCTCGCCGGCTGCAAAAGCGCGCAAGTTTATGCCAATGCTGTCAGATGCTCCACCACCAGTTGCAGTGTGCAGGTGTCACGATAGTCATTCTCCTGGAGCTTGTAGACCGCAGCGACTCGTTTGATATCGCCGAGCGACGACTGCCGGAACGCAATAGCATCGAATAAGCGGTCATCTTTTTTCAGCACCATTTTCAGATGCCGCTCACCCACCACCCGCTGATCGACGAGCTCGAACTCATCATGGAAGGAAGGTTCGGGGAACTGCTGGCCCCATGGTCCCGCCGATGCCAGGCGCCGCGCGACCTCAAGCGTGCGCTCTTCGGCAAGCAATGAGCCGTCGGTCAGTACAACAGGGGATAATGCATCTAACGGCAATACCTGCTCCACGGCTGCGTTGAATGCCTGCGTGAACCTCTCGAGATGCACCCGTTTGATGCTCATGCCGGCTGCCATCGCATGCCCGCCGAAATTGACGAGGAGACCAGGATAGCGTGCAGCAATGGCATCGAGCACGTCGCGAATGTGCAACTGTGGCACGGAACGCGCCGAACCCTTGAGTTCATCTGGGGCAGCATCGCCTGCTTCGGCGAACGCTATGACCGGTCGATGGAGTTTTTCCCGCAACCGGCCGGCAACGATGCCGACTATGCCCTGGTGCCAGCTTGGATCGTAAACACACACGCCGTACCGGTCGTGCTCCTCGTCGGCCCTGCCAGCGACGATCAGCTCGGCATCACTCACCATTTCCTGCTCGAGAACTCGCCGCATCTGATTGAGTTCATCCAGCGCCGTGGCGATCTCTCGAGCACTCGCCGCGTCCGGTGCAAGCAGACAGCGGATGCCGATCGTCATGTCATCGAGCCGGCCGGCCGCATTGAGGCGCGGACCGATAGCAAATCCCAGATCCTGCGCATCGATTCTGTGTAATTTCCGACCCGCAATCTCGCACAGAGCCTTGAATCCCGGCCGACACCGGCCCGCGCGGATTCTCTGGAGTCCCTGGTACACCAGGATGCGATTGTTGTGATCGAGCGCGACGACATCGGCGATGGTGCCGAGCGCCACCAGATCCAACCAGTCCGCAAGGTTCACCGACGGTCGCGAATCCAGCCAGCCACGTCGCCGGAGCTCGGCGCGGGTCCCACTCATGACGTAGTAGATCACACCGACGCCCGCCATGGCTTTGCTCGGAAACTGACTCCCTTTGAGGTTCGGATTGACGATTGCCAGCGCAGCAGGCAACTCCTCCCCAGGCAGGTGGTGATCCGTGATGACGACGTCCACTCCGTGCTCATTGGCAAGGGCCACGCCGGCAATACTGGAGACTCCGTTGTCAACGGTAACAATGACAGCGGGGGCCTGAGTTAAGGCAAGCTCAACAATTTTCGGGGAGAGGCCGTAACCGAACTCAAACCGGTTCGGCACCAGGAAGGATACGTTTTCCGCACCAAGCGCGGCCAGAACCGACATTGCCAGTGCGACTGAAGTCGCGCCATCTGCATCGAAATCACCGACGATGAGAATCCGTTCGCCTGCCATGACGGCGTCCGCCAGACGACGTGCGGCGATGCTGCAGTCCGGCAGCGTTGCTGGAGTCGCAAGGGCATCGAGCGTCAGCTGCAGATCGTGCGTATGCGTGACACCGCGACTGGTATAAATTCGCTGGAGTAACGCCGGAACATCGGTGGTATCACCAAGGAGACCTTGCGCCGGAACCGGCCGCGCGTGAACGCCGACATCAGGCATCGACAAATTGCTCTACCCGCAGTCGGGTAATTTCTCCGACGACTTCCGGAAGTTGCTGCACGGCTTCGAGCGCCTGATTCATCACCCCTTCGCGAACCCGTTGGGTGAGGATTATTATTGGCACCCAGGCATGCTGGCTTTCGGCATGAATGGCCTGCTCTTTTTGAATAGCAGCTTCAATACTGATCTTCTGGTCACTGAGGATCGTGGCAACCTTGGCGAACACGCCGGGTTTGTCCAGAGAAGGAATCTTGAGAAAATAACCGCATTCGACATCCTCGATCGAAAGGATGCGTGTTTCACCTTCTGACGTTGCAATCGGTGGCAGTGACAGGCCGCGGGCAATATCGATGAGGTCGGCAATAACGGCAGAAGCTGTCGGCAGCGCTCCTGCACCAGCGCCATAGTAGAGTGTATCCCCCGCGGCATTGCCGTTGACGAGGATCGCATTCATCACGCCGTTCACGCTGGCGAGCAGCTGTTGCTGGGGAACCAGCGTTGGATGCACGCGCAACTCCACGCCCGCATCGCTGATTCGACCGATACCGAGATGCTTGACCTGGTAGCCGAGCTGCCGGGCATATTCGATGTCCTCGACGCTTACCGCATTGATACCTTCGGTATACACATCAGCAAAACGAAATCCGATACCGAACGCCAGTGCCGCCATGATGGTCAACTTGTGTGCAGCGTCGATGCCCTCGACGTCCAAAGTCGGATCTGCCTCGGCGTAGCCCAGGCGCTGAGCTTCCGCCAGCGCAGTGTCGAACGCCTGGCCGGATTCGGCCATCGCTGTGAGGATGTAATTGGAGGTTCCGTTGATGATGCCGGCCAGCCACTGGATTTCATTACCGGCAAGCGCCCGCATCAGCGACGCGATGATTGGAATGCCACCGGCCACAGTGGCTTCGAAGCCAATGGTCGTTTGCCGGGAGCTCGCCAGAGCCAGTAGTTCGTTGCCATGAGCTGCGATGATCGCTTTGTTCGCCGTGACAACCGGCTTACCCAGTTCCAGTGAACGGCGCACGAGCTTCAGTGCTGCGTCTTCGCCACCGATCATCTCGACCACCACGTCGACGTCGGACGCCTCGATCACATCGTTCAGCTCGGTCGAAAACTGTGCACCCAGCAGATCCAATTCGGGCCTCGCGGTGCGACTCGCAACACGGGCCACCCGGATCTCACGACCAGCCCGGGCATCTATGCTCTGCTGATTTTTTTTGAGCACGGCGAGCACGCCCTGGGCAACGGTACCCAGACCACACAAACCTATCCTGAGGGGTTGCAAAGCTCACGCCTCCGCACGGCAGCATCGAGGAGGCGCAATTTTAGGGGGAGCGGGTGCTAGATGCCTATTGATTTCGCTAACTGTTCTGCGGGCATGAATCCCGGCAACAGGCGGCCATCTTCGGTAACGATGGCGGGCGTCCCGGTGACCCCTACCTGACGCCCAAGTTCGTAGTGCTGCGCGACCGGATTGGCGCAGCTCTTCATGGGTATATCGTCACCGGACTTCAGTCGGGTAATGGCCGCATTGCGATCTTCGGAACACCAGGCCGCAACGATCCGGTCATAGGACTCTGAGCCTATACCCGCGCGCGGATAGGCGAGATAACGAACCTCCACGCCGAGGGCATTGAGCTCGGGCACTTCTTTGTGGAGCTTGCGGCAGAAGCCGCAATCGACATCCGTGAAAACGCTGACCACCGCTTTGACCGTACCGGCCGGGGAAAATATGACCATGTCTTCTTCCGGCACCGCGGCAAGCAACCCCAGGCGCTTGGTGGTGCGGCTGACTTCCGCCAGATTGATCAGATCGGTATCTCCGAGCTCGTAAAGATCACCGGTAAAGAGGTAACGGCCATCCCCTGTGCCATAAAAGATCGTGCCGCCTTCGATTTCCAGCGTATATATGCCGGGTAGCGGAGATTCATGCACGCTCTCGATCGGAATGTCGGGGCGCAACGCTTTGAGTTTGTCTACCAGCACCTGGCCGGAGGCAGCTTCCGCGGCAGATGCCACGCTGGCAGTGAGCGTCAGCTCAGCAGCGAACCAAAGACCCACGGTCAGCACGGTTGCCGTCAGGGAGAATGCCGCCTTGCTACGGATTTTTGTCATCGCGTTAACACCTTGTTGCCTGATTTCCTAAATTCAGCCACCCCGACTTGCGGGATTTGCTCTTAACTGGCCTCTTGGCCGACACTTGCTCTGTAGGGTACACCTGCTTTCGACCACCGATTCGACCACTGACGCTACAGATGATTCAGATTCGACCGCCGCCCTGATCATCCTCTGGGGTGATGGGTCGTGTGCAGTTCTTTCAGTCTGGCCTGCGCTATATGAGTATAGATTTGCGTCGTCGACAAGTCTGCGTGTCCCAACATCATCTGCACAGCCCTTAAATCTGCGCCATGGTTCAACAAATGAGTCGCAAATGCGTGGCGCAGGGTGTGCGGCGAAATCGGTCGATCAATTCCGGCTAAAATGGCATATCGCTTGACAGCATGCCAGAAGGTCTGACGCGTCATCGTCTTTGCCCGCTGGCTAGGGAAGAGGGCCACACAGTCTCGACCTTTGAGCAGCCCCTCACGGCCCTCGGCCAGGAATCGGGTTATCCACCGCATGGCTTCCTGACCTACCGGAACAAGCCGTTCTTTGTCGCCTTTACCGACAATTCTCACAACGCCCTGGCGCAGATTGACGGCACTCGCGCGGAGACTGACCAATTCCGTAATCCGCAGACCGCAGGCGTATAAAAGTTCCAGCATGGCTCGATCCCGCAGCCCCAGGGTGGTCGCCACATCGGGTGCTGCCAACAGCGCGCGCACCTGGGCTTCAGATAATGAGCCGGGCAGCTGGCGACCAAGCTTGGGTTGTTCGAGATGGGCGCTCGGATCTCTGACAAGTCGGCCCTTGTGGACCATATGTCGGTAGAAGCCTTTGACGCACGACAACCAGCGCGCCGAGGATCTGGTTTTGTAGCCGCTGACGAAGCGCTCCGCAACGATGGTGAGCAACTGCGCTTCGCTGGCATCGAGCAGCGGCCCGTCGAGTGCCCGTTGCAACTGCTGCAGATCGCGCCGATACGCGCTGAGCGTATTCTCGCTCAGGCCGCGCTCAAGCCAGATTTCATCGAGATACTGGTCTATGACGGACATCGACGCTCGACAATCGGTTGCGGTGGCTTCTCAAGCCACTCAGCGTGACACAAAGTGACCTTGTAGGGCCACCGCGTCAAGACTTGGAGTCGGCGATTTTTTATATCTATCCTATTGATAATTAAGGATATAATCCAAAACACTCAAAACTGGCACGGCGCCTGCATTAAGAGATAGCAAGCGTTGGCGGATCACATCAATTGTCCCCTTGATGCCGCTGAGAACGCTTGATCCGGTAGCCGGAATTTCTCTCCTTCGGCTGACGGGAACACATCCAGCTTGCTAGGCTGCTCCCCCCTCCCTTGGTCCCCTAAGTCTAGCAAGCTGGTTTCTTCCTGCTTCCCTGCAAAAGCCCGCAGCCTGTCGGTCTGCACAATCCGCAGCTGAAAAATTCAGCGTGAGTGGCAGTTCGTCCGGCGCCAGCTAGCCGTTCGCGTTGCAGCGAGCACCGTGGGAGGGAGCGATCAGACCTTCTCTTTTATCCTGGCAGCACGGGGGCCGTGCCGCCGGAAGGTTGCTCAGACCTTCTCTTTTATCCTGGCAGCACGGCCTGACAATTCGCGCAGGTAGTACAGTTTCGCCTGGCGTACGTCGCCTTTGCGTTTTACCTCGACACTGGCAATCAGTGGGCTGTGTGCCTGAAAAGTCCGCTCAACACCAACGCCGTGGGAGATTTTGCGGACTGTAAACGCCGAGTTCAGGCCGCGATTGCGCTTGCCGATGACAACGCCTTCAAACGCCTGCAATCGCTCGCGGCTGCCTTCGCGCACTTTCACCTGCACCACGATCGTGTCGCCAGGGCTGAACTGCGGAATATCCGGGTTGATCTGTTCGTTTTCCAACGCTTCAATGACTTTGTTTCTACGCACGATCCTGCTCTCCTGCTCTCAATCCTAATCCAGATCCAAATCAAACAACTCAGCCAGGAGCTTTCGCTCCTCGTCGCTCAGCGGCCGCTGTGCCAGCATGTCCGGCCGCACCTGCCAGGTCCGCCGCAATGCCTCTTTGCGCCGCCAATTGCGTACGGCGGCATGATCACCACCCAGCAAAACCGGCGGAACCCGTCCCGCAGCGGTATTTTCAGGCCGCGTATAGTGCGGGTAATCGAGCAATCCATCAAGATGTGATTCCTCGAGCGCGGATGCGGCATTACCCAGCGTTCCCGGTAACAGCCGGGATATCGCATCCATGACAATCATTGCCGGTAACTCACCACCCGTGAGCACGTAGTCACCGATCGACAGTTCTTCGTCCACCTCGGCCTCGATCACCCGCTCATCGACACCTTCGTAGCGCCCCGCCAGCAGAATCAGTCCTTCGTAGCGGGCGAGGTTGGCGACTTTGCGCTGATCCAGGCGATCACCTTGCGGTGAGAGATAAACCACCGGAGCATCCAGCGTCCTGTCTGCAGCTACTTTGCGCGCCGCCTGTAAAGCCCTGGTCAGCGGTTCTACCATCATCACCATGCCAGGTCCGCCACCGTAGGGTCTGTCATCGACCGTGCGGTGCTTGTCCGTCACGAACTCCCGTGGATTGAATACCTCGAGGTTGACCACACCCTGAGTCACGGCGCGACCCAGAACGCCTGCCTGCGTCGCGATATCAAACATCTCCGGAAAGAGACTCACGATTCCAAACCACATCGTTTAGTCCGGATCCCAATCGACGGTAATTCGGCCGCCTGCCACATCCACCGCAGTCACATACTGCCGCGCAAACGGGATTAATTCGTCATCCGTGGCCACTCCGGCCCCGTCCGCACTGGCAGACACTGCAGTGCGATCGACGACCAATACATCGCTGGCCCCTGTTTCCAGCAATCCCGCAACCGTACCGAGCACAAGACCCTGGCAATTCACGACCTCCAGGCCGATGAGCTCCCGCCAGTAATATTCATCTTCGTCCGGTGGCGGTAGTGCGCTGGCGACAACGCCGATATGCCTGCCCTGGAGTTGCTCGGCAGTGCTGCGATCCGCGACACCGCTCAATTCAGCAACGAATCCCTGCTTGTGAGGCCGGGTCGCAATCGCTTCGATCGCCCGCCAGCCGTGCGCGCATTCCAGCAACCAGGGGGAATACGCCAGAAGGTTCTCTACCGGGTCGGTGTAAGACATCAGACGCACCCAGCCTTTCACTCCATAGGCACCCTGCACGCGGCCAATCACGACCACAGTATCGCTGCCAGAGTTCATAGGGAGTCCGTTTTCGACCGCCACGCCATGCGGCCGCAAAAACGCAGTTGTGTTACTGAGCGACGGCGGCTTCCGCCGGCGCCTGTGCCGCTTGCGCCTGTGATGAAGCGCCGGTGGTGCGGCGAGCCTGCTTGATCAGCTTGTTGACGATGTCGGATGGCTTAGCCCCGACGGACAGCCAGTAGTCAACACGATCCAGATCGATACGCAGAGTCTCCGCCTGGCCTTTCGCAACGGGATTGAAGAAACCTACGCGCTCCACGAATCTGCCATCGCGCTGGACCGACCGGTCGGCGACGGTTATGTGATAAAACGGATTGCTTTTAAATCCGTGCCGCGAGAGGCGAATGGTTACCATTAATCTACCCTATGACGAAAGGCGCGGTATTGTAATGGAACAATTCGTGCTTGCAAACAAAGATTTCACCGGTTTCAGCGCGGAAATCCAGGCGGCTGACGCATGCCCTGCATGCCTCGCATCATCTTCTGCATGCCACCTTT
>JAPUFN010000186.1 GCA_027293665.1 Gammaproteobacteria bacterium
ATCGAAGTCCATCACCACGAAGTCGGCACGGCTGGTCAGGCCGAGATCGGCGTGCTGTTCAACACCCTGGTGCGCAAGGCCGACGAGGTACAGATCTATAAATACTGCGTGCAGAATGTAGCCGATGCCTATGGCAAAACCGCAACCTTCATGCCGAAGCCTCTCGTCGGCGAAAACGGCAACGGCATGCACGTCCACCAGTCGATCACCAAAGAAGGCAGCAACATTTTCCATGGCGATGCCTACGCCGGCATCTCGGAAACCGCACTCTTCTACATCGGCGGCATCATCAAGCACGCACGGGCCCTGTGCGCCTTCGCCAACGCCAGCACCAATTCCTACAAGCGTCTGGTGCCGGGTTTCGAAGCACCGGTGCTGCTCGCCTACTCGGCGCGCAACCGCTCCGCCTCCATCCGGGTGCCCTACATCCAGGGCGGCAATCCGCACGCTTACCGAATCGAAGTTCGCTTCCCCGACAGCACCTGCAACCCTTATCTGACCTTTGCTGCGATGCTGATGGCAGGCCTCGATGGCATCAAAAACCAGACCCATCCGGGTGATTCGTTCGACAAAGATCTTTACGATCTGCCGGCAGAAGAACTCGAAGGCGTACCGACCGTGGCCAGTTCCCTCGAACAGGCGCTCGACGCACTCGATGAGGATCGGGATTTTCTGAAGGCGGGCGATGTCTTCAGCGATTCTGCAATCGACGGCTATATCGAGCTCAAGCGGGAAGAAGTCGCCTATCTCAACGCCTCGACGCACCCGGTCGAATTCGAGATGTACTACAGTCTCTAGTTCACAAAGCCCCAATTTGCTTGCAAATTGGGGCTTTTCTTTGCCGCTCGAAGGTTCAAAATACACGCCCGGATCGTAGTGATGAGTTGATCTATGCGCACCAGCACCGTAGTTATGGGCAAGGTTAAAGGCAAAGTTAAAGTCAGGGATAAAGGCAATAATCTTGTCGTCTGTCTTGGCGAAAACGTTTTAGCGAGCGCTACGGCCACAAGCGCCGCGGCCAGGAGCGCCGCGGCCACGTTTGTAGCCGCCGTCAGCGCCACCCTCATCATCGCCGCACTACTGCTACCGAGCGCTGCGACAGCCGCGCAAATCTATAAGCACACCGATGAAAATGGCAACGTCGTGTTCACTGACGTCCCACCGCGGCAAGGCGCGAGCGCAGAGACGGTGGAAGTCCAGGTCACAGCACCGAATTCCTTCGAAACGCCCGAAGCGCTGCGCGTTGATCCCAATGCCTGGATCGTGGACCCGGCAGACGCTGAGGCCGAAATTGCGGCGTTCAGCTATCAGTATTCCCGCATCACCTCGCCTGCAGACGATGCAAGCGTCCGCGAAAATGCCGGCAACGTGACGCTGACAGCCGAGATCGTTCCCAGTCTGCGCACCGGCGATCAGTTGCATCTGGTCATCGACTCGACTCTACAACAGGTCACGCGCAGCCCTCACTTCAATTTGACCAACGTCGACCGGGGCACTCACGTCGCCCGCGTGGACGTGGTGGACGCAGCGGGTAAAGTGCTCCTGAGCGGACAACCTTCCACCTTCCATCTGCAGCGATTCGCCGGGGGAGATCCCCGTCGTCCTGTCCAACCAATTGCCCCGCCAGCACCAACGCCGCCGCCGTCGAGGCCTAATCCCGTTCGATCTGGCAACTAGAAGCAGATTCGGCAAGCTTGAAAACGCACTATTTTGGTGCATACTAGGCAGCAGAACCCTTCACTCGCTACAGCTTGTGCCTGGGCATAACTCTCTATAAAGACTAGCCTAGCCTGTCAGTGAGCGTTCACTAACTTCACAACTCAGAGTTGGACCATTTCTTGCTCTCTCCTTCGCATGGGCGGGTCACACAATAAATTCATGAAGCCAAGCAAGGACCCTAAACTGATTACCGAAGCGGTATTGGACGTGCTCACCACAGCGGTGCTCGTCGTGGAAGACGAGGCGCTGACGATCGGTTACATGAATTCTGCCGCGGAGGCCATCTTCGGGACCAGTAAGCATCGCAGTATTGGCACCAGCGCACTGGATCTGCTGCAGGACAGCCCGGGCAATGAGGGCGTAGAAGCGTTCAACCGGTTTGCCGATATCTTCACCTCCGAACAGTCGTTCACCCGTCGCGCCACGGAATTCCGAACTCGTTCCGGGGCTGAGGTCACGGCGGATCTGACCGTTTCGTTCGATGCGGTGAGTCGTTGCCTCATCATCGAACTCCAACCGATCAATCGGCTGGTGCGCATCAACCGGGACGATCAGGCTCTTGCCTCCGCAGAAACCACGCGTCGCATGGTGCGGGGCCTCGCCCACGAAATAAAGAATCCGCTCGGTGGCTTGCGCGGTGCTGCACAACTCCTCGAGCGTGAACTCGAAAATCGGGCACACACCGAGTACACGGGGATCATCATTCGGGAAGCAGACAGGCTCTCCGAACTCGTCGATCGCCTGCTGGGCCCCAATCGTGAGCCACGCATTGAGCCGAGCAACATCCATGAGCTGCTCGAGCACGTGGTCCGGCTGGTAGATGCTGAAATGCCGGGGCAGGTCAGGTTCGTCAGGGACTATGACCCAAGCCTGCCGGAAATCCAGAGTGACGAATCGCAGATCATCCGGGCGTTGTTGAACGTCGTGCGCAACGCCTGGCAGATTCTGCATGAACAGCCACCGGCGAATGGCGAGGCCGTGATCACATTGCGCACCCGAGTCGTCAGAACGTTCACCCTGCGTTCTGTTCTGCATCGGATGGTCGCCCGGATCGACATCATCGACAACGGCCCCGGGGTCGCTGAAGACCTGGTCGGACAGATTTTCGTCCCCATGATCAGCGGCCGGCCGCAGGGCACCGGTCTGGGTCTCGCGATAGCCCAGTCCATCATCAGTCAGCATGGTGGCGTCATCGAGTGCGACAGCCGACCCGGCAAAACCTGCTTTTCCGTATTTCTACCCCTGGAGGAATCCGTCAATGACGGTTGAGATGACCGAGACTGCGCCCGCACATCCGCGACACAACAACCGTGTCTGGGTGGTCGATGACGACCGCTCCATTCGCTGGGTTCTCGAACGTGCAATGACCCGGGTGGGAATCGCAATCACCGCCTTTGCCTCAGCCGACCATGCCATGCACCACCTGCATGATGAGAGACCCTGCGCCGTCATCACCGATGTCCGTATGCCAGGCATGGACGGACTGAATTTCATCAAACAGATCCACGATGCGCATCCGGGCCTGCCAGTCATCATCATGACGGCCCATTCTGACCTCGAATCGGCGATCAACGCCTATCAAAGCGGAGCTTTCGAGTACCTGCCGAAACCCTTCGACGTTGACGACGCGGTCGCAATCGTCCAGCGCGCGATGGCACTCACTGATGAACAAGCGCCGTTGCCTGTCCCTGAGGTCGCACCCGAGCAGGAAATAATCGGCCAGGCACCTGCGATGCAGGAAGTATTCCGCGCCATCGGCCGTCTGGCCAACTCCAACGTCACAGTCCTCGTGCGCGGCGCTTCGGGGTCCGGCAAGGAACTCGTCGCCCGCGCATTGCATCGCCACAGCCCACGGGCTCACGCGGCATTCGTTGCGCTGAATGTGGCGGCAATCCCGCATGAACTTGTGGAATCGGAATTGTTCGGACATGAAAAAGGCGCGTTTACCAGTGCTTACAATCGGCGTATCGGTCGCTTTGAACAAGCCAACGGCGGCACGCTTTTTCTCGATGAGATCGGCGATATGCCACAGGACACGCAGACCCGGCTGCTGCGGGTGCTGGCTGACGGTGAGTTTTATCGCGTGGGCGGGCACTCGCCCATCAAGGTGGATGTGCGAATCATTGCTGCCACGCACCAGAATCTCGAAACGAAAGTACGCGAAGGCAGTTTTCGCGAGGATCTGTTTCATCGTTTGAACGTCATCAGTGTCCACGTACCAGACCTCGCCGAACGGCGGGAAGACATCCCGCTTCTGGCCAGACACTTTCTCGATCAGGCGGCAGAAGAACTCGGCGGCAAGCCCAAGATTCTGCGTACAGAAACGATCGACTACGTCTGTTCGCTGGACTGGCCGGGCAACGTCCGACAATTGCAGAACACCTGCCGCTGGTTGACGGTCATGGCCTCCGGCCGGGAAATCCATATCAGCGATCTGCCGCCGGAATTGAAAACTCAATCCGCGACCGAAGGTTCAGTGGTGACGAGCGACGGGGACTGGACAGCCGCGTTGGCCCGCTGGGCGCATGGGGCTGCAGCAGACAAGACCGCGCTGCCACTACTGGACACCGCGCTGCCCGACTTCGAACGCGTGCTGATCCGCGCAGCCCTCCAGCAGACTGGCGGCAGGAAACGTCAGGCGGCGGAACTTCTGGGCTGGGGGCGCAACACGCTGACCCGCAAGATTGCCGAACTCGATCTGCACGACCTGTGAACACGATAACGCTGCACGTTGTACTTTTTCAGCCGGAAATCCCACCAAATACCGGGAACGTGATCCGACTCTGCGCCAATACCGGGGCAAAGCTGCACCTGATCGAGCCACTGGGTTTCACCCTGGATGACGCGCGCATGCGCCGCGCGGGACTCGATTATCATCAGTGGGCGGACATGCAGATCCACGATTCGCTCAAAGCCTGTCTGCGCGAACTCAATGGCAACATCTGGGCCTTCACCACCAAGGGCGCTCGCAGCCACAGCGACGCGGTGTACAGCAACGGTGATGTGCTGCTATTCGGGCCTGAAACGCGCGGGTTGCCCGATTCAGTGTTGCACACACTCGATGAGAATCAGCGCCTGAGGATTCCCATGGTCGCGCAATCGCGCAGTATCAATCTGGCAAACACCGTAGCGATCAGCCTGTTCGAGGCCTGGCGCCAGTTGGGCTACGCAGGGGGTAACTGAGCAAGGAGCGGCAGGGCGGTTGATCAGTGCTTGATCTGGGGCTCATCGCGCTGCTTGAGCGCTTCTTCGTAGGCGGCATCGAAGTTGACCGGGGCCAGTTGCAACGGCGGAAAACCGCCGCGGACAATCATTGAATCAAGCGCTTCGCGGACATAGGGAAACAGCGTGTTGGGACAGACCGTGCCCAGTACACGATGGGTCACCTGGTCATCGAGTCCCGTCATGTGGAAAACGGCTGCCTGCTGAATTTCGGCAATGAACGCCGTGCGCTCACCCGCCTGTCGAGCCTTCACCGTCGCCGTCAGGATAACTTCATAACGGTCTTCGGCCACTTTATGCGAGCGGTTGTTGATCTCGAGTTCGATTTCCGGCTGCCACTGCTCTCGAAAAACCCCGGGCGAATTGGGTGATTCGAACGAGGAGTCTTTCAAATACAGGCGCTCAAGACGCACCTGCGCGCTTGTGGCGCCGCCATCGGCTGGGACTGTCACCGGCTGCTCCGGACTCTGGTCGTCCTGCTCGCTCAAGCTTTCACCACCGGTAAGTTCTGGTTGCGCCATTCTGCGATACCGCCGGTCAGCCGGCTGACGTTAGCAAAACCTTTTTTCCGTAGGAGCGTGCCTGCGCTGCCTGCATGCTGGCCCATTTTGCAGGCGACCACCAGCGGCCGGTCCTCAAACTTCTTGAGCTCATCAACGCGGGAATCCAGCGCGGAGAAGGGGATATTTACAGAATCCACGATGTGCCCGTTCGCGAATTCCTTCTTGTCGCGCACATCCAGCACAAGCGCATTTTCTCGATTGACCATATCCACTAACTGCTGCGCGGATACAGCCGGGCCGCCGCGTTGGGTTTCATTGCGGATAAACAGAACCAACAGAAGCACGAAAGCACCAGCCAGGTAGGCATGATTGACGATGAATTCAAAGACCTGGTCCACGGATAATCGCGCCTTCGTAGGTTCGCCCGGGGTGGGGAAAACGCGCGATTATACACACGTCGACGCACGGATCTGGCTTCTTTCTGCTAGAATTCGCGCCTTCTCAACCCTCCCCATTTTGCATGAAGAACACTACCCTGCTCGTGGTTCTGGACGGATTCGGGTACAGCGAAGAAACGCAGGGTAATGCAATCGCCCAGGCCAATATGCCCAACTGGGATCGCTACTGGGCCGAGCTGCCACACAGCCTGATTGCCGGTTCAGGCCGCGACGTCGGCCTGCCAGAGGGACAGATGGGCAACTCAGAGGTCGGCCACATGAATCTGGGGGCGGGCAGAATCGTCTACCAGGATCTCACCCGCATCAATCGCGCCATCGAAGAAGGCGATTTCGCCCGCAACCCCACTCTCAATGAATTATTCGATCGAACCCGGCAAGGCGCGGGCACACTCCACGTGATGGGATTGCTCTCCCCGGGTGGCGTGCATAGCCATGAAGACCAGATATTCGCCCTCATCAGACTCGCCGCTGCTGCCGGTGTTGCTCGCATCATGTTGCACGCATTCTTAGATGGCCGGGACACGCCGCCGAGCAGTGCAACCGCTTCACTGGAGCAGGCTCGTGCGCTCATGGAAGAACTGGCTGTGGGACATGTCGCGTCGATCTGCGGGCGCTACTTCGCCATGGACAGAGACCGCCGCTGGGATCGGCTGGAGCGGGCATACAACCTGCTGATACGCGGAGAAGCTCCGTTTCATGCGGGCAACCCGATCGACGCTCTGCAACAGGCATACGCGCGCAGCGAGACCGACGAGTTTGTCCAACCTACAGCCGTTCATGCCGCCAATGATCTGCCGGTACGGGTCTGCGATGGTGATGCGCTGATCTTCATGAACTTCCGGGCAGATCGTGCCAGACAGCTCACCCGGGCGATCATCGATCCGGAATTCTCCGGCTTCGAACGCCGAACCGTTGTGAACCTGGCGGATTTTGTGACGCTCACCTGCTACGCCGACGATATTCCTGTACCCAGTGCCTTCGAGCCCAGAATACTGAGCAACACGCTGGGAGAAATTCTCGCAGCATCCGGCCGCACCCAGCTGCGAATTGCGGAAACCGAAAAATATGCCCACGTGACTTTCTTCTTCTCCGGCGGCAGGGAGGATCCTTTTGAAGGCGAACGGCGGCTGTTGATACCTTCGCCGAAAGTAGCCACCTACGATCAGTGTCCGGAGATGAGTGCAAAAAAAGTCACCGATGAACTGGTCACGGCAATTCTTTCGCGTGAGTTCGATACCATCATCTGCAATTACGCCAACGGCGATATGGTTGGCCACACGGGCGTCTTCGAGGCTGCGGTCATCGCGGTGGAAACTCTCGACACCTGTCTCGGTCGAATCGAAAAAGCTTTACAGGAAGTCGACGGTCAGATGCTCATTACGGCAGATCACGGCAACGTTGAACAGATGCACGATCCCGCCAGCGGTCAGGCCCACACCGCACACACCTGCGAGCCGGTGCCGCTCGTTTATGTGGGCCCGCAGCAGGTTGAACTGGCCGAACGCGGAATACTGTCAGACGTTGCGCCCACTCTCCTGGACCTCATGCACATGGCTGTGCCCGCCGAGATGACGGGACACTCGATCGCGACGATCAGCAAGCACCGCGACACCTGACAAGCATGAGCCAACGCCCTGCAAATCTGCTCGTGTGGTTTCTACGAGTAATCAGCCTCGGCTGTCTGAGCCTCCTCCCGCTGTTGGGCAACGGCGCCGCAAGCCCCGCCGCCACCCGCCAGGCACTCGATATTGTGGTTGAGCGGCTCAACGCTCTCACCGAGTGGTTCGACGAAGCAGAAGAGCAGCGTGTTCGCTGGCTTAGCGATCTCAAACGCAAAGACACACAGGTGTCGAAAGTTGCGGCCGAGGTCGAACTTGCCAATCAGGATCTGCAGGCGGTGAATGTAGATCTCGCGGCGTTACGGATAACGCAGAGCGGCCTGGAAACCCAGCGCCAGGAGCAAGCGGCAAAAATCGCTGAACATCTCGCAGCGACCTATCGGATGAACGGCGAGGATTTTCTGAAACTCCTGTTGAATCAGGAATCACCGGACGCCCTGGATCGAATGGCGCGTTACCACCGTTACTTCACACAGGCACGGATGACCGCACTGCAGGAGTTTCAGAGCACGCTCGATGAGCTCGAGGTCAATCGGCAGAAGCTGGAGTCCCGGCAGGCCGATGAGCGTGCCAAGCGCGAAGACCTGAACCAACGCCGTCTTGCGCTGGTCAGAGAACGCAAACAACGTAAGGGCCTGATCGCTGAACTCGATGAGGATGTCGAAAGTAAGACTCGCGAACGCACTCGACTTGAAACCGACAGGCTGCGCCTGGAGCAGCTTTTAGCTGAGTTACGACGCCGCTCCGCGGATCTCGATGGCAGTGCGTTTGTCGCCAGCAAGCAAAAACTTCCCTGGCCACTCCAAGGCAGACTGACCCACGGCTTTGGCCAGTCGCGAGCCGACGGCCGCCTGTCCTGGCATGGCATCGTCCTGGCCGCGACAGAAGGCACTCCGATCACGGCAGTATTCCGTGGCCGTGTCGTCTTCGCAGACTGGTTGCGTGGATTTGGCCTGTTGACCATTCTCGATCACGGCAGCGGCTATATGACACTCTACGGTCACGCCGACATCCTGCTGAAGGCCGTGGGCGACTGGGTAGAAAGCGGCGAGTTGATTGCCCGGGCCGGGCGCAGTGGTGGCCAGCGCACGAGTGGCCTGTACTTTGAAGTACGTCAAAAAGGCGCAGCGCGAGATCCTGTAGGATGGCTCGTTAAGCGCTAGTCCCGAGGCTCGGTTGGCTGCGAGACTGATGGCCGGGTGAATCGGCTCCTGGCGAGTCAATCAACAAACTGCGACACTTTGAATCATGGCACTGCGACCCCTCACACTCATCGGCATCGTGATCAGCATGGTCACCGGCATCGCGCTGGGGATCAGCGGCTATCACGCCTGGCTCGATGACCGGGGTAAAAACCCGGAAGTTCTGACGTTCGAAGAAGTACTCAATCAGGTCCAGACGAGTTATGTCGATGAAGTCGACATGCGAGATCTGGTGAGCGGCGCTCTGCGCGGCATGCTGGATAACCTCGATGCGCATTCGAACTACCTCGACGTCAACGATTACAACAATCTGCGGGCGGAGACCAGTGGCCAGTTCGGCGGAATCGGAATCGAACTCGGTCTGGTCGACGATTTCTTCACGGTCATCTCACCGCTGGACGGTACGCCAGCGAACGCGGCCGGATTGCAACCCGGCGACCGGATAATCGAACTCGATCAGGAGTCGCTGCGCGGCAAGAAGCTGATCGACGTCGTGGAACTGCTGCGCGGCGAACCCGGCACGGATATCGAAATGCGCCTGATCCGCGACGCCGGAGATCCCTTCATTGTTGCGCTGACCCGCTCCACTATCGAGATAACGAGTGTCAGTGGCCATCTCGTAGAACCCGGCTATGGTTACATTCGAATTTCTCAGTTCCAGAGTGCAACAGCGGAGGAGTTCGCCGGCAAGCTCAATGAACTCGTCGAGGCAAACGGCGCTGAACTCGACGGTCTGGTGCTGGATCTGCGCAACAATCCTGGCGGCGTGCTGCAGGCATCGGTCGCAGTGGCTGATTCGTTTCTCGAAGAAGGCCTGATCGTCTACACCGAGGGTCGCCTGCCTTCGAGCCAACTCAAGTACCGCGCTTCCGGCAAGGATGTTCTAGCCGGCGCGCCCATCGTCGTCCTCATCAACGATGGCTCTGCGTCTGCCGCTGAAATCGTGGCAGGAGCACTGCAGGACCACAAACGGGCACAACTGGTAGGAACCACGAGCTATGGTAAAGGCTCGGTACAATCCGTGATGCCATTGTCTGGTGATCGGGCGATCAAGCTGACCACCGCCTACTACTACACGCCCGATGGCCGCTCTATCCACAAGATAGGAATAGAACCGGACATCACCGTCGAATCAGTCGACATTACAGCAGATCGCCATGATGACGCTGTGATGGCGCAAGCGATGGAACTACTCAAGCAAGCACAGGAAGACTCCGACGAAAGTCTGCACGCTCGCCTGTAATTCCTGCTGAAAGCACCTCAACGCTGGTAATAGCTACGGTTCACACTTATTGTGTTGTGCTTAATAAACACCTGGGATTTTGTCCTTGCTCAGCTTTATCAGGTGCGTCGCAAAGTTCTTTTCTAATTTCCAGCGCGCGTCCCTCGCATGCTTTGCGTCGCTTGCGACGCTGCTAGCCGCACCACTTCAAGCTGCAGAATTCCCCTCGGCAGTGCTGGCGATTGTTGTAGATGACGTTGGTTACAATCTTGCACAGGCCGAGCGTCTGCTCAAAGCACCTGGCAAACTCACGCTCGGCATACTGCCCTTTGCTCCCCATTCACCGGCAATTGCTCGACGCGCGCAGATTGCCGGCAAAGAAGTCATTCTGCATCAACCCATGGAGCCCATCGCCACACCTTACAGTCACTCCGAACGCGGCACGTTGACGATGCAAATGTCAGCCGAACACTTCAATCAGCATTTCGCGGACGCACTGGCCGCAGTGCCATACGCCGTCGGGGTGAACAACCACACCGGCAGCCTCCTCACGCAACATCGCGAACCCATGAGCAGGCTCATGCGCAAAATGCGCGCTCGCGGTTTGTTTTTTCTCGACAGCCGAACCACGGCGCAAACCGTCGCTCTATCGACTGCACGCGATTGGCAGGTACCGGCAATCCGGCGGGACGTGTTTCTGGATCACGCACTCGATCGAAAATCGATGAACCATGAATTCGACCGTGCGCTGCGAATCGCCCGGCGCCAGGGTCATGCTGTGTTGATCGCTCACCCACATCGGTTGAGTCTCGATGTGCTGGAGGAGCGGATGGCTTCGCTGCCTTCCGACATTCAGCTGACCACACTCGGCGATCTCGTGAAAGCGCGGGTCAATCCGCTCGATCGAACAATGCTTGCCCGGCGCGAAACTCCAAGGTTCCTGCATAGATCGCTCGGCCAGTAATCGCCCCGAGCAGGGTAGCTGAGGAGCCTGCGAAAGTTGCTTTGAGCCTGGCGATATCCTCGAGTTTAGCGACGCCGCCCGACGCAATCACCGGCACGCAGGTTGCTTCGGCAAGTGCGAGTGTCGCGTCGACATTCACACCTGTCAGCATGCCATCGCGCGCGATGTCGGTGTAGACGATCGCCGCAAGATCCAGATCGCTGGTCTCCCGGGCAAATTCTATTGCATCGATCGTGGATGTTTCATCCCAGCCCGCCAGCGCCAGGCACCCATCACGCGCATCGAGTCCGAGAATCAACTGACCCGGGAACTCCCGCGCCGCAGTTCGCAGGAATTCAGGCTCCGCCACCGCACGGGTGCCGAGGATAGCGTGTGATATGCCAGCATCGAGGTAGGCGGCGATCGTTGCAGTGTCCCGGATACCACCGCCGATCTGCACCGGTACGTCTCCCACGGCAGCCGCAATTTCTTCCACCAGTGCCCGGTTGCGCGGTTCACCGGCAAAGGCGCCATCCAGATCGACCAGATGCAGGCGCCGGGCACCTTCTGCAACCCAGCGTCTGGCCATGGCAACGGGATCATCGGAGAAGACGGTGGCATCGGCCATGCGGCCCTGCTGCAAGCGAACACATTTGCCATCTTTCAGATCGATGGCCGGGATCAGCAACATCGCGCTACAGGCTACCCTTGGTCGAGGGAACCTGGCCCGCCATGCGGGCGTCAGGCGTGACAGCCATCCGCAGTGCGCGGCCAAAAGCTTTGAACAGCGTTTCCGCCTGATGGTGGGCGTTGTCGCCCCGCAGATTGTCCAGATGCACGGTAATTTGAGCGTGGTTGACCAGTCCCTGGAAGAACTCCCGCAGCAGGTCCACGTCAAAGTCGCCAATCCGTCCGCGGACATAGTCGACCCGATATTCGAGTCCGGGGCGACCGGAGAAATCGACTACCGCGCGTGACAGGGCTTCGTCGAGAGGGATGTAGGCGTGGCCGTAACGCTGAATGCCCGTTCGATCACCCACCGCCTGCGTGATGGCCTGGCCGAGTACGATGCCAACATCTTCGACGGTGTGGTGAGCGTCCACCTCAAGGTCACCCTTAGCCTGAATATCGAGATCAATCAGACCGTGGCGCGCGATCTGGGTGAGCATGTGTTCAAAAAACGGCAGTCCAGTGGCCAAGTTGGCGACACCGGTACCATCGAGATTCACGCTCAGCGCAATCTGAGTCTCCTTCGTATCACGACTGACACTCGCCCGCCGGTCGGACCCGGATTTACCACCCATTGCTTTGACCATCGCTTAAAAAAACCGCGCAAGTATACGATTCGCGGGCCTGCGCGGCATCTTTCATTGCACGCCGCGGCCGCCCGCCGCTCTTTCGGGCGCGACCGCTGCGTTAGAGACGGTCCAGCAGGCTGCCGTAGGGCAAAAAGCGGTTTTCGGTGTTGGCTTTGATCCAACCGGTGAGATCCGCCGGATAGGCATCGCGGGTTTTCAGAAGGCGCGCCAGCACGATCACAGGAGAATTCGCGCCGGCCTCCCAATTCGCAAAGCGCCCTTCGGCCAGGGTAAACAGCCGGATGAGCGAAACAACTTCGCCACTCGTCAGGTTCTCAGCCGCACTACCCCAGTCGGTCGCGGGGGTCTGCCGCGCGAACGCCGCAAGTCGAGCCACCTCATCTGCGCCCAGGCCGAACTCCGGAGCCTCCAGCTGCGCGGCCGCTGCGATGAACTGCGCCACCATGTCTGCCTGCAGGCCCGTCGCCGGCGGCTCCCAACCTTCTACGGCCATCAGGCGCGGCCCATCCACCAGGCGCGGCCCATCCACCAGGCGCGGCCGCTGTTGCGCAAGTTAGTTACATAGTTATACATAAAGCTCAGCGTGATGTGTTCGAATAATATTCAGGGACAACTCCAGAGTCGGCATGAACACGGACCGAATTTACCAGGCTGAAGACGAACAATGGTATTTCAGCATCCGGGGCAATCAAGCTCTGGGGCCCTTCACCTCCTATCATGAAGCCGATTCGGCGCTGCGCCTACACGTAACTGCCTGCAACCGCCGGGTGAACGGAAATATTCTCTGGCCAACGCGCCTGGGGACGCGCCGCAACCGTTCCTCAACCGCAGCCCGCCACTGTTAACCAGCAAGCCACGTTGTTTGAGGTCTTTGATCAAGGCTGCAATCGGTTGGTCCACTTGCTTGGACTTGTTCTTTAGCA
>JAPUFN010000187.1 GCA_027293665.1 Gammaproteobacteria bacterium
ACGATCACGGGCGATGCCGCTGCCGGTAAGGCAGCTTATGCGGTCTGCGCGGCCTGTCATGGCCAGGCAGGAGAAGGCAATGAACAACTCGGCGGACCAAGGCTCGCGGGTCAGAATGACTGGTACCTCGTCCGCCAGATCAACAATTACAACGGTGGCTTACGCGGCTATGATTCCAGCGACATCTTCGGCATGCAGATGAAGCCCATGGCGGCGATCGTGAACAGTGCAGATGCCATCAACAATGTGGTGGCCTACATCAACTCACTGCAGTAGCGCGTGAGTGCCCGGCTCGAGGTCGATCTTGCCGCGCTGAAGGCGAACTACCAGACGTATCAGAATGCTTCGCGTGGCGGTGAAGTCGGTGCCGTGGTCAAGGCCGACGCCTATGGACTCGGCGCCGAGGCGGTGGCGACGACATTGCAGGCGGCCGGTTGCTGCCATTTTTTTGTCGCAACCGCGGCCGAAGGCGTTGCCCTGCGCAAGCATGTGGGTGCTGCGGCCATTTACGTCTTCGAGGGCACCCAATCGGTTGCGGAGTTGCTCAGCGGCGGTTTAATCCCCGTGATCAATCACGAGTCGCAACTTGCGAATTGGCAACCGCAGCGTGACCTGCCGTGCGCGATTCATGTCGACACCGGCATGTCCCGGCTGGGGTTCGCCAGCGATTTCCGGACACAGGATCTGGCGAACTTCAATGTCGCTGTGCTGATGACGCACCTCGCCTGTGCGGATACACCCGAACACCCGCTCAATACGACCCAGATAGAGCGATTCGACATCGTTGTGAAAAAACTCCGCCAGCAGTTCCCCGCAGTTCTCACCAGCATTGGCAGTTCGGCAGGCTATCTCAGTGGCGCTGCGTGGCAGGGTGATATCGGGCGACCGGGGATTGGTTTGTACGGCGGTAATCCCTTCGTTGATCGGCCGAGCCCCGTGGCGCCGGTGGCGCGTTTCGAAGGAGAAGTGCTCCAGCTGCGGCATTTACCCGTCGGTTGTTCTGTTGGCTACGGTGCCTCGATGGTGACCGAGCGTCCCACCGTCATGGCCGTGGTCGGATTCGGTTATGCCGACGGAGTGCCACGCAGCCTGTCCAACTGCGGTGTGATGAGCGTCCACGGTCATCGTTGTCCGGTCATCGGCCGAGTCTCCATGGATTTGACGAATGTCGATGTCACGGATTGCCTGGCGGCCGGTGTGGATGTGCAACCGGGGGACTGGGTGGAATGTTTTGGTGCTTGCGTCAGCCTCGATGAGGCTGCCGGTCTCGCCGGGACTATCTCCTATGAAATTCTCAACCGGATCAGTGCACGGGTGACACGCGAGTATCTTGCAGCGGGTTGAAAAACGATCCGGCACCCTCCCCGGCGAAATCTAGCGGCCGCCTGATACCGGCTCGACAGTTTCCTCAGTAGCGGCCGGAACTGCCGGTAGAAGGGTAGCCTGCCATAGCAGAAGTTCCGCCTCTGCGCGCTTGGGTTGGCCCAACGCCCGCTCGACGAATGCACGGTTGAATAACACGGCGTCCAGGCGCCCGCCACTGAGCAGCAAAGCCTGCTCATAGTCGGCGAGTGCTGCGGCATGGGCTGCAGATTTCAGATAGAGGTTTCCGCGGTTCACGTAGAGTTCGGCCCATCGCGGCATGACGTCGATCGCCAGCGTGAGGTCACCGATTGCGCCCTCGGTGTCCTGGGTCCGGTTGCGGCTGAGTGCACGATTGTTGAGGGCGGCGGCAAGCTCCCACGATTGGTCTGCATTGAGCTCGCGCTCGCTCAGGGCATAGATGACGGCATCGCAATGCGCAGTACTTGCATTGCCGGTAAGTGTCGCCTCAGAACATGGGTCAGCGTGCGGCCGTTCATCGGAGTTGGCGGCGCTGAATGAATCGAACACAGCGCCACCAGGTGGTCTTGCCGGTTGCGCTGCTGCAGGGCTGGCCTGGATGCTTTGTGTCGCCTGCACGAGTGGCGCGGATTCGGCGCCTGCGGTCGCGGCTGTCACAGTGGCTGAGAAGCCCAGTAACAGCAGGCTGAAAGTGCGTGTGAACACGCGAGATGTGCGTACAACAAGGTGGCGGAGAGTGGCTGTGTGCATCGTCGGCAGTGTACCCCTAAAGCATGGGGGGGTTTATAGTCTCAGCTGATTCCGGGAGGGGGACGTTGATGGCTGCGATCAATTCCGATGGGGTTCTACGGGGCCAGGTTGCGGTTGTCACAGGCGCAAGCCGCGGCATCGGCGAGGCCATCGCGCGGCGCTATGCAATGGCCGGGGCGAAAGTGGTTGTCTCCGCGCGGACGGTTGAGGCGGCGGAACATTTCCTGCCGGGAACCATCACCGATACGGTGGCACGGATCAACGCAGCGGGCGGCGAGGCGCTCGCCGTTCGGGCGGATCTTGCGGTCGCTGAGGATCGTCACAATCTGATCAAGCAGACCGAAGACGCCTTCGGTGGCGTGGATATTCTTGTGAACAATGCTGCGATCACTTATTTCATTCCGGTTGAGGACTTCCCTGAAAAACGCTTCCGACTGATGATGGACGTCCAGGTCTGGGCACCTTTTGAACTCGCACAGCTCGTCCTGCCGGGGATGCGTGAGCGTGGTCGTGGCTGGATCCTGAACATATCCTCGCATGCAGCCATTCACCCGGATCGCACGCTGTCCGGCCACGGTGGCACCGTTTACGGTATGTGCAAAGCCGCGCTGGAGCGGTTTACCACCGGGCTTGCGCAGGAAGAGTTCGATAACAATATCGGAGTAAACGTCATATCGCCGGGACTGGTTGCCACGCCTGGCGTACTCCACCACAAGCTCATCAATGAGACCAACGAAGATCGTGTCACGCCGGTGGAACATATGGCAGAGGCGTGCCTGCGTCTCGTGCACGGCGACGCCCGAGAAATCACCGGTAGGATTGATTATGCCGACCAGGTCATCGAAGAGTTTGCCCTGGCGCCTGTCGATCTGCTCTGAGACGAATGGTAGACCTCGAGGCTAGCTGCTGCCGCGGACGGGTATTTCGGTTTTGTTGATGACGGTTCTCAATGCAAACGACGAGTGCACACGATCCACACCCGGCAAGCGAGTGAGTTGCTGGCTGTGGATGCGTTCGTAGTCTCTCGCATCTGCCACGATCACGCGCACGATGTAGTCCGCAATACCCGACATCAGATAACACTCCATGACTTCCGGAATGTCCCTGATTGCCGCTTCGAAGGCCGCAAGATCATCTCGCTGCTGGCTGTGGAGCGTGATCTGCACGTAGACGTTGTCTGGATAGCCGGCAGTTGACTGATCCACGAGGCAGACATAGCCGCGGATGATGCCGCCGGCTTCGAGATTGCGCACTCTGCGCAGACAGGCGGATTCCGACAGATGCACCCGCGTGGCAAGCGCCGTGTTGGAGAGCTTGGCGTTGAGTTGCAGCTCGTGGAGGATCGCGTGGTCGATTCGATCCAGTGTAGATTGGGACATCTGCATTCCAGCGAGGTTTTATTCGCAGAATATTGCGCTAATATTCAATTATGCGCTGAATTCAACCGTATTCTGGGCTTTGAGATCGAAGAAAGCAATCATCCATCGCTGGAGGTCCCCTACCATGACATGACCTGCAGATACTGCGGCTGATCGTTTGAGAGGAAGCACACATGCGCATCGGTG
>JAPUFN010000188.1 GCA_027293665.1 Gammaproteobacteria bacterium
CCAAACTCCGCGTTGCGCGCCATACGCAACTCCATGACGCTCGTATTCACTGTCGCGATGCTGATGAGCGTAATGCCGATCAGCATCATCAATACGACGATCAGCACCACCCCCTTCTGGCACGGCCTGCCTGGTGTTCTCGAGACCACGTGAGTCCTGTTGTACGTCATTGCATCAAGCTCCTGGCCGCGGTGTTTCGCAGTGCAATCGTCGTGCTGTAGACCCGCCGGTAAAATCCGTCGTTCGCTGCGGGTACGATTGAATCTCCAAGCACGTACTGCGTATCGTTGGTGAAGTGCGGATCGGCGTCAATGCTGCGTGCCAGAAGATACACGCGGGCAGACACTGCATTTTCCATTTCACTCAAGGTCGGGGTGGAGGTATATAGGTTAGCGACGGAATTCTTGTTCGTATCGATACCGAACTGGACATGAAAATCCTCGATCCCCTCGGCGATACACTCCGTCGAGGTTAGACCGACGCCTGAAATCGCCAATCTGCAAAGGGATGGAATCTGGTCGCCGGCAGTTTCATAGAAATCGCGCACGAAGTAGATGCGCGGCATGTAACGCCAGTCACTCTGGCCAGTTCCGGGCGGGTTTCCCGATGACGCATCATCGATGAAAGTACCCGTGCTGCCGGTACTGCGCAGATACACGACCCCGTTGCTCAGGTCAGACGCGCCGAGTGTCAGAATCTCAGTCGTATCAGAATCACCATCGACATCTGCTGCGTCGACGAAGGTGCTTGCGGTCGAAGAACCTTCCACTCGCTTGAGGGCCAGCAAGTCCGTATTCGGCCTCAGGTCAGCCGTAAGCGCAGCGCACGGTGTAAACTGGGTCGAAGCAGGACTGACGTGGTAATTATTGACCAGAGTTGCGGTGTTGCTATTGAAAACGTCGATGTCTACCCCGCAGTCTCCTGTGGGTGAGGAGACGTTCGTGCCGATAACGTCGGTCGCGATCACCCGCCCCCAAAAATCCGCCATGGTCAAGTCTTCGGACAGCGCCTTGAGCGCATATCGCGCGTTTTCCTGCATCCACGCATAACGCTCATTCTGCGCAAGACTTCTGCTGGTATTGACATACAGACTGAGAACCACGCCGCTGATGAGAAAACCCAACGTCACACCCAACATCAGCTCGATTAACGTGAGACCGCGTTGCAATCCCGATCTGTTACCGGCGCAGATCATGGTCAGCTGTCCTCCGAAATAAACACCGGCATGACGAGTATGCGTCGGTAGACGTCCGCTTCGGTGCCGCCCACTGTGTCGTACTTCCCGGAGCCGCTGCCACAGGCGTCGGTACCGGGATTGCTGAGCTTCGTCATGCCGCGCCACGCGATGGCGATGCTGTATATCCCTGATCCTCCATCAGGACCGCTTATGCAGGTTGTCGGCAGTGCCAGACCGCCTACATTGCTGCCCGCTGCTTGTTCCGCCACCCCATTGGCCGCCTGCTCCAGCTCATAGAGATCGTACTGCGCGAGGGTGACTGGATCGCAGTCTGTCGAGCAATCGACCACCGGCATGGAGGTGCCGTCAATCGTGCGGCCCGCTCCGGCACTGGTATATATTCCCAGCTGCTCCGAATTCGACCGCATGCGCTCAATGATATCCTGTGCCAGCGCGGCGGCCGTGGTCCTCTGAGTTGCCTCGAAGTTTGAACGCTTGGCAGTCACCTGAAGGCCCGCCACCCCCAGAACCCCGATGGACAATACGAACATCGACACAAGAACTTCCATCATGGTGGTGCCCCGACACCGTTTCGGGTGTGAACGGGTTCTCGAGTCTGTGACCTTCGTGCTCATGACGGTGAAGTACAGTTGATCGGATTGGCGCTATTGCCTTTGACGAACTTCGGTCGGCCGTGCGGGGGGATATTGATTTGCCGGCCCTTTGCACCTCCACGTTTATCGCAGAAGGCAAACCGTGCCGTGCCTCCACCTTCGTTTGTCGTGCCGTCGGAGTTGTACTCGAGGTTGCTGTTGGAAGTGCTGTTCGTGATAATTGTTACGTCAGTCGATCTAACCAACCCGACTCCGAGCAATGTGTCTGTGGCTGCTTCGTAAGTGTTGTTACTGTCTCCGCTTGCGAACACCAGCCAGCCGGTGGTCCAGGTATTCGCGCTTCCACCGCAGTTTGGCGTGGTTGCAGTCGGATCCGCGCTCCGGCAGAGCACCACCCGTGTTCTGCGTTTGACAGCCTCCGTGCGGGCCAGGTTGATCGTCCCGAGTGCGTCAAACGCCGACTCGGTGAGTCTGTTCGATTGAATAAAACTCAAGAAAGCCGGCACGCCGGTGGTTGTGAGTATCGATACGACGGCGAGGGAGACCACCAGCTCGACAATCGAGATTCCTACGGCGCCACTCGGGCGGCTGGAGAAACATGTTCGCATCATTGTTGCAATGGTCAGATTGACAGGACTGTGAAGTTCATACGCCGAGTTTCACAATCTTTTGCGTCCTGACCCCTCGTTTTGTGAGCTACGCACAATCGGCAGCCTTGCAGAGGTCATCGGCTGGGGGGCGGGTTTACTTAGGAAATGTAACGGGCGATTACCTGCGAAGCGATGAACGGCGCGAAACTCTCGATGAATGGCGTGATCAATCGGAGCGGAAGCCTACCGGAAGAACGGCGTTTCTTTTATTACAAGACTCTACTGACTATTCTGGTTTGCCAAAACAGATTTAGTTCGGTGCAATGCGTGCGCCCGCGTTTACGATTTGGTTACATTCAGAGTCTCAGCTTGGAATTCAGGCCTGCTGAGCGAGGTCGGGGGGGCGTGAACATAAAAACAAACACAATAGCCATGGTCTGTCTTGGCAACGCTGGTGCGGCGTTGGCACACGCATTGGCGGAGAATTTCCCACGATCAGGATATGACGTCGATCCCGAGAGAAAAATTACTGTAGCGGATCTGGAGACCGCCTGATCGGACTCCGCTGAATTCGGTGCCGCCGATGCGAGTATCGTTTTGCTCTCTCCTCTGCAGCCGGAGATCTCTTGTGTACGTCAGATGTAAGCCAACTCTTCATCCGTCTGAATTAGAATGCCAACATTGGGCTGTAGCTGACGGCGTGCTGGTAGCGCTGCGGCGAACAAAGGTGGCTTCCCATGGAGTCCGATGCCGGAAAATCGAAAGCTCTTCTGGAATTCCGAAGCTTCACCCTGGCGGGAGCAGCGGCATTGACATTCCCAAGAATCACACAGGGAATGCCTGGTGCATTGCCTGGTGGCGACAGGGGGAAATCGAAGGTTTTCGACGACGGGCACTTTCCGGGACGACGACGAACTGACGGACCTGTGGAATCTCGATATCGCAGATGGTTCCGCTCCTGGACGTGCATTGTGCGGATAATTGGGATCGTTGCCGGTAGCTATTTGACCGGTTGCACAGACCAGATGTATCCGGGGGTCGTGGAGGCGGAGTTTCACGGGCATCCCACCACTGCATCACCGAACTTCACGCGCGACTCTCTGTCGCCTGCAGTTGCTGAAGGAATCCGCCAGTATCTCGCCGAAAGCACGCCAATCGCCTTCGCAATCGAGGAAGATGGAGCATTTTTCGTGTGGTGGCGGTGTGAAACGCGGTGCCGCTACGACATCGACAAGGCGCTCGGCAAATTAGTGGCCGCTTGTGAGGCTATGCGAGTTGGCTCCCGGTGCTATATCGCGTATGCAGGCGCGACGCGCAGCTCGGATCTTCAGTTCAAACCAGTCATGCCCCATAGATTGTTCCAGGCAGAAGGGACTCGAGCACTTGGGCCGGATGAAGCACATGGCACAATTGTCTACTTTCCGGGTTTCGGCGGCTGGAATCCCGGCTACCACAACGCCCACGCACGCTTGGACGATGCATGGGTGCCACCACTGTATCACGCACTGAACGACCGAGGGTGGGACGTCCGTACAGTGAACATCGAGAGCCAACATGACAGGAGCGCACTGTGGAGGAATTCAGAACAGTACCGAAAGGTCATGGGC